>JBBTZC010000035.1:0-14860 GCA_038078495.1 Patescibacteria group bacterium
AGAGCTTGAGGCCGAACTTGCTGAGGACAAAGCTGCTGAAGTTGCCGCGGTTAGCGCACTGGGTGAAGAAGCTCCCGTCGTCGAGGGTGAGGCCACTGCTGAAGGCGAAACTCCCGCCGAAGGCGACAAACCTGCCACTACCGAACCCACCGCCGAAAAACCCGAGTAATTTCTTGAATTAACCACCATACAAAGGTAGAATATCTTCAGTATCTCGGAGGTTTTTATGAATTCAGAGACTGTTCCTTCCACGCTGGCCTGTATTGTGATAGTCGTGCTTGTGACGCTGGCGATCATTTTCTGGCAAATAGCTACGGCCAAGACGAATCAAGAGATCTACTCCTCAGACCGTTTTGCACGTATGACCGTTATCCTCATCTCGATTCTCACGGCAACTCTGGGTTGGAATATCTATCGCGAGGCGGGTGCCATTGCTACAGGAGCTACACTCGGAGCTTTCCTGGCAATCTGGACTGTTATTAGTGCGTACCAAGTTCGCGTCAAACGATTAGGACGGCCAAAGCCCAAATAGGTACTCCAACCAACCGCCGCTAGGCTTCCCAAGTCTAGCGGATTTTTTGAGCCACCTCCGGGATTCGAACCCGGTGCCTCATCTTTACGAAAGATGCGCTCTGCCAAATGAGCTAAGGTGGCGACTTCTAGTATTTTACCCTAAAATGTGTTTATTCTTCGCGGGAACGCATCGGCTGGTAAGCCGTGGATGAGAGCAGTCGTCTAAAAACGGCGCTCCAAGCGAAGAAGAAGTTACGACGGGCGGAAGCCCGGGGAGCTTCATTTCAGGGCTTTGCGGAAAGAGAGTAGGGTCAATGTCACAAGCACCACAAACATCCCACCTGCGGCATAGAAGCCATAGACTATATCTGGGCTCCCCCAGCCGTGAAGAACTAAGGCTCTAATTCCCTCAATTATATATGTAACGGGGTTGTAGTCAGTTATTTTGGCAAAAGTTGAGGGCAAAAGATCGCGCGGCGATTGTGAAGTTGTAAGATAAAGTAACGGAAAAACAAGGATGAACAGCGATTGGACTAGCCGAGCATTTTGCGATCGAAGGGCGCTGATCATCCCAATACAGCTCCAAGCCATCGCAAAAATAGTCAAAATAGCAAAAATTGCCAGTACACCCAGGAAGCCGGACTGAATCTTTACTCCCCACATCAAAAGCAGGATCAGCATAATGATCCCTTGGCCCAGTGATTGAACGGCGATTTCAGTGAGTTTTGCCAAAACTATCGCTAAGCGATTAATCGGCATAATGATTAATTTTTTGAAATAACCGCTTTGAATGTCTTGAACGAGCTCAATGCCGGCGTTGCCAGCCGAGAAGAAAATTGCGGTGAATATTGCCACCGGGGCAATAAAATCTTTGTACGATACGTCTGGGAAACCTGGCACTTGGGCTAAAGCAGAAAGCGACAACGAGTTAACGGCGAAAAAGAAAATCGGCATGAAAAACGGCGGTAGTAGCGCCAATAACGGTCGCCAGATAAGTTTTATGTTGCGAATCGAAAGATAGTACCAGTCGGAGAAAAATGTATTCATAGTCACCCTCTTTGCCTCGATCTAGAGAATGGGTCGGGGGCGTTAGCATTAACCTCTTCTTGTCCCAAGGTGTTGCCAGTAGTTTTCAAGAATACTTCTTCCATGTTTTTTGCGCTATGCTTTTTCATCAATTCGGCTGGCGAGCCCTCGGTGACGATTTTGCCCTTATCCATGATTTCAATTCGATCACAAAGCTCTTGTGCCTCATCCATAAAGTGAGTCGTTAAGAAAATTGTCATGCCCTGTTTGTTAAGTTCACGCAGATGCCCCCAGATTAACTGACGGGCATGCGGATCGAGACCCTGTGTTGGCTCGTCTAGAAAAAGAATCTTTGGTTTATGAATAAGTGATAATGCTAGGTCGAAACGTCGTCGCATACCACCAGAGTAAGTCGAGGTGAACTTGTCGGCGACTTTTTCTAACTCAACGAGCTTTAAAAGCTTAGCGATTTGGGCATCAATTTCGATTTTTGGCATATGGTAGAGCCGGCCATGAAGTTGCATCATCTCGCGAGCGGTAGCAACTTCATCCAAACCCACCTCTTGCATCGCAAAACCAACTTTTTTGTAGATTTCGTCGGGACTGTCTTCTAGGACGACGCCGTCGATCTTGATTGAACCAGAAGTCTTTTTTACTAAATTGACCAGCATATTGATAGTAGTTGTCTTACCGGCACCGTTAGGGCCTAAGAATCCATAAAACTCACCTTCTCTAACGTTAAAGGAAATACCCTTAACTGCCTCCGTACCACCAGGATAGGTTTTAGTTAAGTTTTTTACTTCAATAATGTTAGAACTTTTTGAAACCATATTTTCCCAGTTTAGTCATCACGGGGCATATTGTAAAGGCTCACTTACACCTGTATTTTGCCACTTTTGTTAAAAATTTTGCATCAATGTGCTTGTAGGTCGTAACTTCTACCAATGACCGCCTACAAGGAGAGGTGTAGGTTGTGGTCATGATGATGTTTTGGGTAATCGACAAGAAAGGATCGGTTGGGTACCAGAGACACATCGGTGCGCATCCTACTTGAGAACGCACCGGTTAAATATAGTTCCACCTCAACTCTAGCAAAGCACCCCGGATAGTCTCCGGGGGTTTTGCTACCGCAAAACCCCCATCGACGCTCCCTGCGCTACGCTTGTGAGTAGGTCCGGGGTCTTTGCTTAGAGGCTCTTTTTTACTTGAGCGGGTGAGGAGAATCTTCGCATTTGCTCAGTTCCCGTCTCCTACTCAACTACGTTGAGCGGAAGACGGGAATCGAACCCGCGACTTATCCTTGGGAAGGACACGTCTTGCCATTAGACTACTCCCGCAATTTGTAGCTCTGCTACTTTACAACAACCGGTCTCAAGCGTAAACTAGGGGCGTACTACGGTACAGATCGCTCTTTTATAGAGCAAGGCGGTGACAAAATGAAAGATCTCCCACTTGGGACGGTCTCGCTCAAGGGCAGATTGCTTTTGGGTGTCATCAACGACGACCTGATCGAACGCTGGAAAGCCATTGGCGAGTTGGAGACGGATTTCGACTTCGCTCCAGTGGTTGCCTTCAGCAATGCTGATGGTCACGACTACACTGACCTCGCTAAGACGATCGGCTTGAATGAAGCGATCGTCTGTCATCGAGCGAGCGCGGATCTGCGCAATGCGACTCACCCAGCTGATTTCGTTAGAATATGTCATCAGTTAGGGCTGAATCCACAACGCAGCCGCATCTTCATCAGTCCTGACGGTTCGGATTGCGCCAAATTAGTTGGCCGTCTAACCAAAGAGGACGCAATCGAGCTCGGTTCGTTTAGCTACGACGGCAACTTGACTGTCGAGCTTCACGAGTCCTACCAGTGCATGGAGGCAAAAGAAAATGCGTCAAACAAGAAGGGAAAGGGAGCATACGCTGCCTGAACCTGAACCAAAACCCAAGAAGCGCGACTGTAACGATCGCGCTTCTTCTCGTTTCAATTTTAGTTTAGAGTGGAATTATGGAGGGAAAGAAGGTCGTTTGCTTTGAAGTCGAGCCGTGGGAGCAGGAATTTCTGAAAGATAAGCTTCAACACAAGGTTGAGCTAGAGTTTTTTAATCACCGCCTCACTTACGACAATATGCACGAGGCGGCTTCGGCCAACTATATCGTTTCCTTTATCTACTCCGACCTGTCGCATCAAGTCTTAACTCATCTGCCGAAAGTTAAGGGCATTGCCACGATGTCGGTCGGCGTTGACCATATCGATTTGGCTGAAACGGCCAAGCGCGATATCGTCGTTAGCAACGTGCCGGCCTACGGTCCAAATACCGTTGCCGAGCACACGATAGCACTTCTGTTAGCTATGTCGCGCAAGATAGTTGAATCGGTCGAACGAACGCGCGATGGTATCTATGAATACGCTGGCCTCTCGGGTTGGGATCTCGCCGGAAAGACGCTGGCAGTTATTGGTACAGGCAAGATTGGCGCCCATGTTGCCCAAATTGCTCACGGATTGGATATGAAACTAATCGGTTTCGATCCCCATCCAAATACAGAGTTAACTGAGAATTTTGGGCTGGAGTATATGCCATTACCCGAAGCGCTTGGCAATGCCGATGTTATTACAGTCCACGTACCACTAACCCCAGAGAGTAAGCATATGTTAACAACCGAGCAATTCAAGAAGATGAAGAAAGGTGTCGTTATCCTAAATACCGCTCGAGGAGGTTTGATCGACGCAGATGCGTTGCTAGCGGCTCTAAATGACGGCACAGTTAGCCAGGCCGGTATCGACGTTCTTGAGGATGAGGGTCTCCTTAAAGAAGAAAAGGAGTTCTTCTCGCCATATTTCAAACTTAAGGACTACCAGATGGCGATGGCCGATCACGCCCTAATGCGTCATCCAAGGGTCTTACTAACACCTCATAACGCTTTTAACAGTAAGGAATCCATGCGCAATATCCTCAACACCACGGTCGA
The DNA here is from genome assembly GCA_038078495.1 of Patescibacteria group bacterium. Taxonomy (GTDB): domain Bacteria; phylum Patescibacteriota; class UBA1384; order 2-12-FULL-50-11; family 2-12-FULL-50-11; genus JANLIQ01. The sequence continues at coordinate 4,504 of JBBTZC010000035.1, forward strand.
AAATGTTGAAGGGATGGTTTCTGGTGATCCGGTAAATGTTGTAGAAAAACGATGATAGCGAGCGGCGTAGTCCACGAGCTTTCTGAGTTTTGCGGAGCAAAACGATGATAGCGAACAATTTATCAAGTTGTGAGCTTTCTGAGCGAATCAGAGATTCGCGATGATATTTATTGCCGCTGATCATGCCGGCTTTGACCTAAAAGAAAAAATTTGCCACAAGTTAGCCGAAAGGAAAGTTGCTTTTGAGGATTTCGGGACTTTTTCTAGAGAACCCGATGACTATCCAGGCGTCGCTAAACAACTATCTAAAGCTGTCTTAAAGCACGATGGCAAAGGGATATTAATCTGTGGTTCAGGTGAGGGGATGGCGATAGTTGCTAATCGTTTTAAAGGTATTAGGGCGGCCGTTTTATGGGACGCACGAGTAACTGTTGAAGCTCGTGAAGATAATGACATAAATGTCATTTCTCTACCAGCTCGTTTTATCGGTGTAGATACTGCTTGGGAGATCGTCTCTGCGTTCTTGTCGACTAGCTTTAGTTACGCCGATCGTCACAAAAGACGTATAAAACAAATTGATTCATGAGATCAAAAAATTTTGTTATACCGGCTTGTTTAGTAACGACAAAAGGAGAATTTACAAAGCATGTTGAATTTGCTCGAAAAGTGGGCAACTCACTCCATGTTGATATTGTCGACCCTAATTTTGTTGAAGGAAACTCTTTGCCTGTTGAAGACTGGCCACTAGTAGACATTGAATATTGCGAAGCTCACCTGATGGTAAATGAACCACTACCGTACTTGTCTAAAGCAAAAGCGAAAGGTGTTACACGAGCAATTATTCATATTGAATCCACCTTTGACTTAGATGAGTTAGTCACAGAAGCACGAGTCAACGATATACTACTTGGTTTTGCTGTTAGTCCGGAGACAGATCTAACAACATTACGCCGCTTTTTTTCTGTCAGTCCGTACATTCAAGTAATGGGAATACATCCAGGGAGAACGGGTCAATCTCAGCTATCAAATACGTCTCTTGCGGTGTCGTACCTACATAAGCAGCCTTACCGCCTTACAATTACAGTTGACGGAGGTGTGAATTTGGAGAATATAGTTGAGCTTAAACAAGCGGGGGCAGATTTTGTGATTGCTACTACAGCAATCTACGAAGAAGGTGACTGGAAAGAGAACTACAATGAACTTTTAAAAAGGGCATCCGAATGACAATAAAACAGCTCGAACTACAAGCCAACCAAATTCGCCAAGATATTATAAGGATGCTTCTTGAGGCTGGTTCGGGTCATTCGGCCGGACCGCTTGGCATGGCAGATATTTTTACTGCCCTCTACTTTGATGCATTGAACATTGATCCGAAAAAACCAACTTGGCCTGATCGTGATCGATTGGTACTGTCTTGTGGCCATATCTGCCCGGTGCTTTACGCCACACTAGCTCACCGTGGTTACTTTCCCGTTGAAGAGTTAATGACGCTCCGGAAATTCGGAACTCGTCTACACGGTCACCCACATAATCTAGAGTTACCTGGAGTCGAGAACTCTTCTGGTCCGTTAGGACAAGGCTTAAGTCAGGCAATCGGCATGGCATTAGCTGCGAAACTTGATAGTAAAAAATGGAGGACATACGCAGTTTTGTCTGATGCCGAACATGATGAAGGGCAGACATGGGAAGCAATAATGTTTGCCGGTAAAAACGAACTTCATAACTTAACCGCAGTAATAGACCGCAATAATATTCAGATTGATGGTTTTACAGAAGATGTTATGCCTCTAGAACCGCTTGCAGATAAATACCGCTCATTTAATTGGCACGTCTTAGAAATAGATGGCCATAACTTTGAAGATATTATTGCTGCGTTCCGTCACGCCAAGGCAGTTTTTGAAAAACCCACAGTTATTATTGCTCATACAATTCCAGGTAAGGGTGTGGACTTTATGGAGCAGGATTACCACTGGCACGGTAAAGTGCCGAAATCTGATGAGGCCAAACTTGCACTGAAGGAACTTCGAACATTGCGAGGCAAGATAACAAGCGAACATGAGTAGGATAGGCAGACGAGTAAAAACATTTCACGACCACTCGGCCGCTCCAGCGGCGGCCTCGTTTAAATTCTCGGCAATTTTCCTCTCGACAAGCTCGAGGAACCGAGCAAATTGCCTGCGTATGTCGCGAAATATTTCCACTCGTCCTGCGGAGAGAGAAAGATGAAGTATTTAGTTCCTCTTCATCACGATAGCTTCGAAGAGATCCCACCACGGGATGGTTTTGGGCAGGGTTTACTTGAGTTGGGTAAAACCAATCCTGACGTTGTCGCCCTCTGCGGGGACCTAGTTGAGAGTATACGAGTACAGGCATTCGCTGAGGCTTACCCGGAGAGGTACTTTGAGATGGGTGTAGCGGAACAGAATATGGCCGGTGTTGCTGCCGGGTTAGCTCTTTCTGGAAAAATACCGTTCATATCTTCTTATGCAGTTTTTTCGCCTGGTCGTAATTGGGATCAAATCCGAGTTGCCATATGTTACTCAAAAGCAAATGTGAAAATTGTTGGTGCTCACGCTGGTATATCGGTGGGACCTGATGGTGCAACGCATCAAGCATTGGAAGATGTTGCTATAACTAGAGTGCTTCCAAACATGATCGTTGTTGTACCGACTGATTCAATTGAGGCACGAAAAGCAACTATCGCAATTTCTAAACATGTTGGTCCAAGTTACATACGTTTTGGAAGAGAAAAAACTCCGGTAATCACAAAAGAAGATACTCCGTTTGAATTAGGAAGGGCTCTACATATCGTAGCCGGAGAAGACGTAACTATTATTGCCAACGGCCAGATGGTATATCGAGCAATGATGGCAGCCAAAGAGCTAGAAGGCAAAATCTCCGTTGCTGTTATTAATATGCATACCGTTAAACCGATAGACGCCAAGGCGATAATAGACGCTGCGAAGGAAACGGGGGCGATTGTCACTGCCGAAGAGCATCAAATTATCGGTGGACTCGGCTCGGCCGTTGCTGAAGTACTTGCTGATCATCATCCCGTACCAATGGAGCGAATTGGGATTTTGGATACCTTTGGCGAATCCGGACAACCCAATGAGCTAATGGAGCACTACCACTTGGGCATCAGTGACGTTGTCCACGCCGTTGAGCGAGTACTAAGGGGAAAAAATGCTAGTTAATTTAAGTCATATTCTCGCTAAAGCTGATCGGGAAAAATACGCTATTGGCGGTTTTAATATGACAACACTCGAGTCTGCCATGGCAATAATTGAAGCTGGTGAGCAGGAAAAGTCACCTATTATCTTACAGATTTCCGAAAAGACGATTGATTATATGGGACTAGATTTGGCTTTTGCGATTGCTAAAACTTTGGCAGATGGTGCCTCGATTCCCGTGGCGATTCACTTCGATCACGGTCGCAATTTCGAACTCGTTCAGAAAGCGGCTGACATTGGTTTCAGTTCGGTCATGCTCGACGTTTCAAAAATGGAAAAAAATGAACGTATTCCTTTTGTGAAAGAATTTACCACTCGAGCCCATCACCGAAAAATTACTGTTGAAGCCGAGGAGGATCAGATTGGAGGGAGAGAAGATTACGTAGATGGGAATCGCGGTCATTTCACCGACCCAAAACGCACCGCCCAATTTGTCAGAGAAACTGATGTCGACTGTTTCGCCGTTTCAATAGGATCTACACACGGCAAGCCCCTGCCCAACGAAGAGCTAGATTTAGACTTGCTCAAAGAAATAAATAAAGCAGTAGAGGTGCCATTGGTGCTACACGGCGCTTCAAGTACGGATGGAAAAGTAATAGAAGAAGCAATCTCTCTTGGTATTTGTAAAATTAATATTGATACGGATCTGCGTTTGGCGTTTACCCGCGAATTGCGTCGAACGCTCAAAGACCCAGATATCTACGATCCACGCGAAGAGATGAAACCATCTCGCGATGAGATACGAGAAGAAGTCATCAAACACATCCGCCTCTTCGGCTCTAGCGATAAGGCCTAATTCGCAATTCCGACCTTTGTTTCGAGTCTCTCAACCCTTGTTTCAAGCTCTTTGTCCTTGACGTCAAAAACTCCTATCACCATATTAATATCTTTCTTGATCTCGGAGATGTCGCGTTTGATAATCTTGAGGTCCTTTTTTATGGGGGCTAGCTCATTACCAACAATCCCTCGAACAATTGCCGGAGTCTGCTCGGAAATCTCCTTACGAATAATTGCCGGAGTCTGCTCGGAAATCTCCTCGCGAATAATTGTCCTGATTTGTTGCAAATCAGATTTTTCAAGCATTTCTATCACCATAGTAACTTAAATTTTGTTCGTCAATGACAAAATATCTGTCAAACCATAACCCCACCTGCGGGGTGGGATATGGTTTAGGTTTGTAAAAATGAGTATAAAAAAGCCCCGGGCGCGATCTGCATTCGCCGGTGGGCGAAAAGCAGTGCGCTCGGGAGCCAGGAATCTAAAAATCATTGATGCTCCTTGAAGTAGGAGACGGCGGCGAAGGTGAGGGAAAGGACGATGACCGCCCACATCCATCGTTTAAGAATCACCGCATTGCGATCGTGCTCTGATCTAAGGAACCAAAGGGCCCAAGCGGGGATCAGGCCAATCGTTACGAACAGTAGGGTATCCATCATTTTTTATCCTTACGCCGTTGGGTTCGATTTCTCACACCCAAACGTTGTGGGTGGATTGTACCACTAAATCCGAAGAAAGTCAAGGGTTTTGCGGGTAATATTCAGGCGTGGTATGGTAGGTATATACTCATGCAAAGCATTCGTTTTCTCACCTTGAGGGCTTCGAAATGAACATCGCCATTAATGGTTTTGGGCGGATTGGGCGAACAGCGGCAAAGATTTTATTAGAGAAAAAAGACGCGAAGCTGGTGGCAGTTAATGACCTGACTGACGACGCCACGCTAGCACACTTATTCAAGTACGATTCAAATTACGGTATCTGGCCAGGCGAAGTCTCGGCCGATCCGGATGGTGAGCATCTGATTTTCAACGACGTCAAAGTTCCAAGCTTCGCCGAAAAAGACCCAACCAAATTGCCGTGGAAAGAACTAGAAGTTGATGTCGTTTTAGAGTGCACCGGATTTTTCACCGAGAAAGTACAGGCGATGGGGCACATTACGGCCGGTGCTAAACGGGTGATAATCTCGGCCCCACCGAAGGGTTCGATGGCAACACACATTATTTCGGTCAATGAGGGTGACATCAAAAGCGATGACCCGATTATCTCCAACGCCTCTTGCACCACCAACTGCATCACGCCGGTAGTCGCCGTAATCAATCGCGAGTTCGGGGTATTAAAAGCGATGATGACGACGATTCACTCCTACACTGCCGATCAAAACTTGCAAGATGGGCCGCACAAAGATCTGCGTCGAGCCAGAAACGCGGCGGAGAATATAGTCCCCACCACCACCGGCGCGGCGGTCTCCACCACCGAAGTTATTCCCGAACTCAAGGGCTTGTTTGACGGTCTTGCAATCCGTGTCCCTACCCCAGTTGGCTCGCTTTCCGATATCACTTTTATCGTTAAAAAGAAAACAACCGTAGAAGAAGTAAACGAGGTACTTAAGGGTGCTAGCACTGAGCCACGCTTCAAAGGAATCCTAGAGTATACCGAAGCGCCACTGGTATCTCATGACATCATAGGTAATCCAGCTTCCGCAATTGTTGACTCCGCACTTACTAAGGTAATAGACGGGGATATGGTTAAGGTTGTCGCCTGGTACGATAACGAATACGGTTACTCTTGCCGCTTGGTAGAATTAGCCATCCTTGCCGGAAAGTAAGATGAAAGAGACTACTTATAAAGGAGCAACAATTACAGCATTAGGTCACGACGGCTTTCGGGTGGATGTGGCCGAACCACAAATAAGTTTTGCTTTTGATCCTTATGATATTAATGGCGAAAATCCCCCTGTAAATTTTGTTTTCGTGTCCCATCCGCATTTTGATCACTGCGATATCTCCTCAATCCGAAAACTACTTGGACGAAAATCCAGAATTATTGCGCCAAGTTGCTGTAAAAACGAATTACAGGAATTTATCGATCAACTTGATCTTTACGAAGGAACGGAAAAAGTGGCGACAAATTCACTAACCTACTGGACAATTCCCGCTTACAATGTGGATAAATTCCGAACTCCTAACGAAGTCTTTCACCCTAGAGAATTAGGTGGGGTTGGCTTTGTAGTTGAGATTCCCATCGAAGGATCGAAGAATCTTCGCTTTTATCACGCTGGCGACACAGATTTGGTACCGGAAATGGAAGAAGTTAAAAAAATTGACGTAGCGTTTCTACCAATTTCCGGAACATTTGTCATGACTCTAGACGAAGCCATTAAAGCGACGGAATTGATCGAACCAGATTTAGCGATTCCGATGCACTACGGCAAGATTCTTGGGTCGGTAGCTGAAGCTAACCGCTTCCAGAATTTACTCCACGACAAAACCAACGTTGCAGTTCTCTCAACCGAAAGTATTTGACTGGACTCGGTAACCAAAAAGGACTAATATTGGCTGTAATGAAATCTATCTATGCAGATTATGCTGCATCTACGCCAACTGACCCAAGGGTAGCCAAAGCCATGGAGCCGTATATGACGGAGATTTTTGGAAACCCCTCGAGTATCCATAGCTTCGGTCGCGCAGCAAGTATTGCCGTAGGTGATGCGACTAAAGTAATTTCCAGATTTCTCAGCTGCAGGGAAGAAGAGATCTTTTATACAAGCTGTGGAACCGAAAGTAATAACCTTGCTGTTATAGGTGTCACAAAAGCCAATAAGGAGCGGGGACGACATATCATCACCTCTGCAATCGAGCATCCTAGTATAATGCATGCCTGTAGGGCGCTCGAAAAAGATGGTTGGGAAGTCACGTACTTACCGGTTACAAAGGAGGGCTTAGTTGAAGTCAAGTCACTTGAGAAAGCCCTGAAAAAAGAGACAGTTTTAGTTTCTATCCACCTGGCTAACTCAGAAGTTGGCGTAATCCAAGACATTGCCAATCTCGCTAGGATATCTAACAAGCACGGTGCCCTTTTCCACACAGATGCTTGTCAAGCAGCAGCGTATATAAGTCTTAACGTTAAAACTCTAGGCGTGGATCTACTTACTTTGAACGGCTCAAAAATGTATGGACCTAAGGGGGTCGCCGTACTTTACGTTCGAGAAGGTGTGAATATCTCGCCAATTTTTTATGGGGGTAGCCAGCAACAATCACTCCGGAGCGGTACCGAAAACGTTCCGGGTATTGTTGGGATTGCAGAAGCGTGTAAAATTGCCAAAACCCAACGAGAAGCTGACAGCAAAACAATCGGTGCTCTTCGCGATAATCTTCAGAACCAGCTCGAAATAATTAGAGGAGTGAAGATCAATTGTGCGAAATCACAACGGCTTCCAAATCATCTTTCGGTTACGCTCAATGAAGTCAAGGCGACAAATCTTGTTGAGGTTTTCGACCGGCAGGGGATTGCCGTTTCTAGTGGTTCGGCCTGTAGCTCCAAATCTTTAACTGATTCGAATATCTTGCAAGCCATCGACCTGACAAGCGAGCAAATTCATAAAACTATTCGAATTAGCCTTGGACGTACTACGTCTGGAACGGACATTCTTACAATTGCCAAAACTGCCGCAAGCGTATAATCGTTAATAAAACAAGGAGGAAGATGTACGAAGCAAAAAAGTTTAGCAGTATTAAAGAATTGAACGGCATTAGTGAGCGGACGATGACAGAGCATTACAAGCTCTACGAAAGTTACGTAAAGAAATTCAACGAGATTGAGGAGAAGCTGAAAACGGTTGATCTGGATTCAGGCAATCCGACGTACAGCGACATTCGCTCGTTGAAAGTAGAGTTGGCTTTTGCCTTAAACGGAGTAAGAAATCACGAAGTCTACTTTGGGCACTTGGCGTCTCCGCCAGCTGGCGGAGGTGGTCAGCCGTCCGGAAAATTGCTGGAACAAATTGAAAAAGACTTTGGTTCGTTTAAATCCTGGCAAAAAGACATGAAAGCCACCGGCATGGGCGCGCGTGGTTGGGCATGGCTGGTTTGGGATTCAACGCTCGGACGACTGATAAATCTTATCGGTGATACCCAGAGCACCTATCTAGTCTGGAATTGTACCCCTCTAGTGGCGCTCGACGTTTACGAACACGCCTACTTTATAGATTACGGTATCATGCGTCGTGACTACATTGATAAATTCTTCGAAAATCTTGACTGGTCAGTCATCGAGAAACGCTTCAACGACATTACCAAAGATTAAAGGATGTGCCGCCCTTGCGGGCGGCACTAGACAGGTTGTGGCCATAAGGCCTCTCCAGGGATTGTTTCGAAGTCGTCCTGATGGAATTGTGCGATAAGGCCTTCCCGATACCCAGCGGCAACTTCCTCGTAAAATGCAGGATCGTAAACGACAATATTTGGAATCTCACGCATCACCGGCAAAACTGCGTCGTTAAACGAGCTAAACTGGAATTCGTCAGGGATCTCCTCCCAGATTGCCAATAAAGTCGCTCGGCCACCAACGATTAGACTTCGACGTTGTTCGTGAGCCCAATCGTACATTGCGCGAGTGATAAGAAGCATGTAAACCGCTAGCATCAACCGAAGTTGATACTGTGGTTTCGCTCCAGATTTCATGCCGAGAGCAATTGTCACCGAAGCCAGATCGGTCGATTCAGGAGTAAGAATCTGAATTTTTTCTGGGTTGAGCGATGACTGCTTGATTGTCTCCGCCAAACGCAATGCAAGGCGAGAATCTGTATACGAGTCGATGAAAAGGTACATTGTCGCCTCCTTGTGCGCAGGTGCAATTATATGTAATTTGGGTTAAATTGTCCACATGCATATTGGTGCTCATGTTTCTACATCTGGCGGACTAAAAACTGCTATTGACGGAGGGCAGGCTATCGGGGCAGAAGCGCTACAAATTTTCCCTTCCGCACCTCTACAGTGGAAAATCCGTGGCTGGGACGACAAGCAATGTACGTGGTTTAAAGAAGAGTGGCCAAAGCATTTTAGGCAGATTATCTTTCACGGTATTTACTTAACAAATCTAGCGGGTAGCGATGAAGCCAATGTTTTAAAAACCAAGACCGCTCTAGTTGAGACTTTGCGTTTAGCGTCAAAAGTGGGAATCGTTGGTACCGTCTTCCATCCCGGATCGTATACCAATGGCGAGATGGGTAATCAGAGCCAGATTAAGGAGTCGATAGCGGAGATTCTCGGTGAGACGCATTCAGAAACTAAGCTAATATTTGAAAACTCTGCTGGCTCAACCATCGGTGGCAAATTAGAAGATTTAGCTTGGCTGATTAACTCTTCTCCGGAAAAACACCGTGTCGGTGTATGTTTAGACACTTGCCATGCTTTTGCGGCCGGGTACGACATTAAAACAAAAGACGGGTACGAAGCATATGTCAAAGACGTAGAACGACTGATCGGTTTGGACAAAGTTTTCTGCTGGCATTTCAACGATTCTAAGTTTGATCTGGGTGCCAAGCGCGATCGACACGAAAATATCGGCGAAGGATTTTTGGGTAGCGAGCCGTTTGGCTCTATCTTGAACGACCAGCGTTGGACGGATCTGGCTGGTTATCTTGAAGTTCCGGGATTTGAAGATAAAGGTCCAGACAAACAGAACGTGGATATTCTTAAGAAATTGAGAAACTAACCTAAGCCCAAACGGCAAGGATTACTCCAGCAACTATCAGGTTTAGTAATTGGTAACCTGTGTTAATCAGCCAGAGTTTGCTCTGTTTCCCCTCGTAGATAGTTGTTGTTAGGGTTGTTGTAGCGACAAATCCCAGCCAAAGCCAAAAGCCAGTAACGGCTCCTTGTCCTACAGTGGTTGCACCAGCGTAGTCAATGAAATGAGCCAGAATATAAACCATCACTAGTGCAATACCAAAAGTTTTAGCAAAAGTAGTAGGTTTATAACCTGCCTTTAATTGATCTTCGGTTTTTCCAATAAGGGTAGCCCAAATACGACCAAAGGCCGGCATCGAATACCAGGCAAAACCAATTATCATAGAAGCGATTGCGCTTACTAGAACGGCCCAGTAATTTATTTCTGCTGTAATCATAATTCTTAATATATCTTACAGAAAAAGAAGAACTCACCAAAGATGTCAATACTTTCGTAATGAATAGTCAGGGGTTTTAGCTGGACTTTTTTTAGCGTAAGTATACGCTAGCAGTAATGAATCTAATTCAATTAATGGGTGCATTGGCAATTGCTTTTGGAGTTTTGGTCATAATATTCCCGCAACTTGTCGGCATTCTTGTCGGCATCTTTTTTGTCGTGCT
>JBBTZC010000036.1:0-5295 GCA_038078495.1 Patescibacteria group bacterium
CTTAAGTCGGGGAACTAAATTAGGAGGACGGAGGTCTATGGTTGAATCTGGATCTTTTTTTCATTTTAAGGCGTGGTTAAAAGATATTTTGGTTAGTTATAATGGTTAAGACTGGATCGGTTACTCTCTACGATTTTTGGGCAGCTTGGTGTGGCCCTTGTAAGATTATGCATCCAGTCGTTGAGGATATTGAGCGGAGTTATGCGGGTAAAGTTAAGGTTGTCAAAATCAATGTTGACGAAGCCAGTAACCAGGCGATGGTAGAACGGTATCAAATTGGTGCTATGCCCACATATATAATCGAAAAAAAAGGTCAGGTGGTTAACTCTTTTGTGGGCGCCCAAAGTAAAGTCACGTTAGTCAGTGCTCTCGACCAAGCACTCAACTAAACAGGGCGCATAGCTCACAACCATGCTCGTAAGATTCTCCAAGATGGGGAAAATCTTTTCTTGCTAGAATCTCTTGGTAGGTAGCAAGTATCTCTTTCTCTAAAGCTAAGATTTCATCCTCAGCAACTGTAAAGACCTCATCGGTAAATTTACGGGTATCATCAACCGAACTTATGACAAACTCCTTAATATTAAAAGAAAATAGCCGATCGTGTTTAGCAAGTAGCGCATAAAAAACTAATTGCTGTTTTATTTCGCCTTCAGAGTCTTTAGTTGTACCCTCTATTTGACCGCGGGTTTTTGGCTTCGAACCAGTTTTGTAATCCACTACCCGAACTGTTCGAGCGATTGGGTCTATTGGGTCGATGCGATCAAACTTACCCGTTAGCCAAATATTTTCGAGCTCTACATGATGCGTATAAAAACTGTACTCAACGCCAACTGGCATCAACCAGCCCTCTGATTTTTTGTCGTAATAACTGGAGAGTAGATCCGACCCCTTCTTAAGAGTTTGCTCTAGTTCTAGCCCTGTTAGTTCTCGTTTAATGGCTTCACCAAATCCGCTAATAAGTCTTTCTTTACCTGGTTTTACCTTGGTCTGACCGTATTGCTTAAAATAAAGTTCGAAAGCTTTATGGACGGCGGCACCATACTGCAGGACAATACTTGGTGGCTCGGGAAGTTTCAAAATATTTCGAAGTAAGTAGCGCCGTGGGCAAGCAAAGTAAGAGCGAAAATGGGTGTATGAAAAAGGTGAACTAGCAATTTTTTCTTTGACGAAGTCGTTTTGACTTTTGGTAAGGAGCGTTGAAGCAACCGGCAGTAGTAAGCTAGAGAGTAACCTACTGGCTTTTTCGGGAGTAGATTGCACTTCGTCCTTTTTCAGTAACTGGTCGATTTCCACCACGAACTGACTTGGCAGGGAGTCGATACCATCATCTCGAGTCTTGCTTTGAGTTAAGATGAGCTCTTTTTTCGCTCGAGTCATCCCGACATAGAACAGACGTCGTTCATCTTCGAGCTGGTCTTCTTTCCAGTTTTTAACGTCAGCGATTTTACTAGGAAGTTTAATAATTGATCGGCTAGAGCGAACGTGCCAGGAATCTGCACCAACATTAACCATTATAACCGTGTCAAACTCCAGCCCTTTGGCGCCGTGAACGGTAGTGACGTTCACCTCGTTTAACTCGGGTACTGCTCGTCTAACTGGAATAGAAATACGGTAGTCCTGTAGTAACTGAAAATATTCAACCAAACCCTTAACACTAAGCCCTGGTTGGCGGGCTATTAGCTGTTTAGATTTATCTAAGAATGAATGAATGATTTCTAGTCGATCTAGAACTCGATTATCAGTACCAGCGACAGTTTGGCAACACTTTGCGACAACCTTCAACAACAGCTCGAGCAGGTTACTAGATTTTTGAGAAATAATTAACTCCCGTAACGTCCTTGCCGCACGGCTAACGTCGGGCAAGCGTTTCTGAGAAGTAAGCTCATCTAATAACGGACGACTACTTTTCTTGACTTTGAGAGCAGCGGAAATTTCGATTGCCGTGACTTGCTGTTCAAGGCAGGGGAGAGCAGCCAAGACGAGATAGCTATTAGTTGGATCATTAATTGCTTGGAGAATGTTCAGAAGGGCGCGTATTATTGGCTCTTCCAGCAGATCTGCTGACTGCGCTCCAGCGGTGGCAAGTCCTAGGGTCTGGGCAATGTTACGAAACTCTTGGACCTCTCGGTTGCTACGGAACAAAACTGCAATTTGATTAGCGTCCTGCCCCTCGTGGAGACGTCTTTGGCAATGCTCAATAATACCGGAGTACTGAGATTGGCGAGTAGCAAAAGTTACAAGACGAGGCACAGCAGTAATCTTAGAAGCGGCCTTAAGATCAGAATTGATCTCTAAATATGTTGAAAGTTGTTGTTGGTTGTAAGAAATAAGTTTCGCCGCGCTATCTATGACAGGTTTTGGGTTCCGGTAGTTGGTTTTAAGGGAGATTACCTTAATATCGGGATACTTTTTTGCAAAATGGAGCATGTTGGCTACAGACGCACCTTGAAAACGATAAATGGCTTGTTTGTCGTCTCCAACAACAAAGAGATTGGGTTTATCAAAAAAGTCAGCTAGAGATTCGACTAAGGCATTCTGTGCATTGTTCGTGTCTTGATACTCGTCCACTAAAATATACTGGTATCGCTCCTGAAGATATTGTTTAATTTCTGGGAAACTAGATAGCGATCTATTCACAAAAAGGATCATATCTTCGTAGTCGTAGAGTTGGTTTTTGAGTAGATGTGCCTGGTATGCCTGGTAGACACTCACTAACTCACATAACACTTCCTCCTGCCGAGCGGCTGTTTCGGCAACGGCTTTAGTTGTGTTCTTTAAAAGATTACTTTTAGAAAGATGTAGAAGCTGCTCTGGTGTCACTGCTTCTTGTTTTAAGGTTTTAATTGCCGAGATGATTGTGCCAACGTGGTGATTGGGTACCCTTGCGGGACGGAGTAAGTTTAGTCCGGGAAGAGTCCGGACAATCTTATCGACGATTTGGTGCGTTTCCAATTCATCAAGATTATTGGTTGTCGCTGGTAGCTCGAAAGCGTAAGGAAATATACCGATTATTTCATTAGCGAATCCATGAAAAGTACTAACCGTTACTTGGTAGGCATCAGAACCAATAATATCTATAAGTCTTTTCCTTAGGGCGGTTACACCAGCCTCGGTAAACGTGAGGGCTAAAATATTTCTCGCAGATGCATGAGTTTTAGAAAGAATCTGGGCGATTCGCATCGCGACAATTTGAGTTTTTCCTGTACCCGGACCGGCTAAAACCATAACCGGACCTTCGATAGTTTCAACAGCTATTTTTTGTTCGGCATTCAATTTTGCAAATTCACGATTAAATTTTAAATTTGACATTTCGTCGTTAGCTTAACTGGTTTTTTATATTATGGCCAAGACTGTTGACATGTCTTTTTAAAAAAGTTATGATTCTACGTGTCCTTGGAAGCATAAACTGCGGACCAGTAGCCCCTTGGACCACACAAGCGGTCGGAGTAGAACCGCAAAAAGAGCGGAAAAGCGTTTTCTTCGTTGGCGCTTACCGCAACAAAATGAACTGGAAGGCTTTGGGGAATTTTCGCCAACTAGTTCCAATCTAATACAACGGGTCGGTAATCCCCAACCGACCCAAGAATTTCTTATTTTATTCAAAGCTCTCCTCTTCATGCTTTTAGCAAGGGGAGGTTCCTTTTATATATAATGCAATCTATGACACCTTCATTGATTAAAGAAACAAACGATTATTTTGTCATTAACAAGCCAGCCGGCTGGTCGGTTGAACCACATTCTAATTACCCCTCTGTTACTGATTGGCTTGACGAGAACTATTCGATCAAGTCTAAGAATTTGGAAAGTGATCGGTTCGGGATTGTTCATCGATTAGACGTTGAAACCTCTGGCGTATTAATCTGGGCAAAAAATAAATTAGCTCAGGAAGATTTACAGAAAGCTTGGCAGGGGAGAGTCATCAAAAAAACTTATGTTGCTTTGGTTGCGGGAGAGGTACCGGCCGAAGGAAGTATTGAATTGGCAATTGAACGTGATAACCAGCGTGATCGTCAGCGGGCGGTGTTATTACCAAGTCTTAAAGCTCGACCCGCCATCACAAATTACAAGCGACTGGCGGTAGGGGAGTGGGAGGGGGAAAAGTTAAGTCTTGTCCAATGTCAGCCCGTTACCGGACGAACTCATCAAATCCGGGTTCACCTGCAATCTATTGGGCATCCGATAATCGGTGATAAGATCTACGGATCTAAATTATGCGACCGTCTAGCGCAACTCTTGGGAATAAACAGACAATTTCTTCACGCTTTCTCGATAGAATTAGATGATAATCGGTACTCTTCCCCACCAACAGATGATCTCACTAAAGTTCTGGAAAAGTTAAAAATTAAATTTGCTTGAAAAGCCGAGACCCCTTTGTTAGGATGACGATTATGCGAAGGAGTTTTTGGGTCGGACTATTATTTATCTTGGCAATAATTGGCTTGTCGGGTTATGTTTCTTATCCCAAGACAGGGGAGTTGCTAGGTCGCAATCTACCTGTTCGTCAAGGATTGGATTTGCAAGGCGGTGTTCGCTTGGTGTACGAGCTTGATCTCTCTAAGACTGCGGATAGTGAAAAATCTAACGCCATCGAGTCTACCCGGCAAGTAATTGAGCGAAGGGTCAATAGCACGGGAGTCTCCGAACCGCTAATCCAGCCCGCTAAAATTGGAACCACCAACACTGTAGTTGTTGAACTACCCGGCATCAAAGACGTCCAACAAGCAACAGACTTAATAGGTAAAACTGCTCAGTTGGAATTTAAGGAGCAGGGGAGTGCCCAGGATCAATGGCTACCGACAGGCCTTAACGGTCGGCAATTGAAACGCGCTTCGGTCAGCTTTGACCAAACAACAAACTCTCCGCAAGTTAGCCTTCAATTTAACGACGAGGGGAAGCGATTATTCGGCGAGATAACTGGTCGGAATGTTAGTAAACAGCTGGCGATATTTCTTGACGATCAGATACTTTCAGCTCCAACTGTCCAACAAAAAATAGATTCCGGCGATGCCGTAATTACAGGGCAGTTTACGGTTGAGCAGGTCAAACAGTTAGTTAGTTTGTTAAATGCCGGCGCTCTCGATGTGCCGATTAAATTAGTTCAACAGCATACTGTCGGCGCGATGCTTGGTGCCGAATCAGTCAAAAAATCATTAGTCGCCGGTATTATCGGTTTGGTCCTTGTGGCTTTGTTTATGATGATTAATTACCGGTTTGCCGGTTTAATCGCCGTTCTGGCGCTTACTGGCTATGCTTTAATCACGTTGGCGCTATTTAAGATTATCCCCGTAACGCTGA
>JBBTZC010000037.1:0-5567 GCA_038078495.1 Patescibacteria group bacterium
TGCTCAATCGTCCGAGCATTTAAGTCGTCCATTTTATTTTCGGCAATGATACGAACTTGATCACGAGTAACCTTACCAACTTTTTCTTTCTTTGGTGTTTGAGAACCCTTCTCTAAGCCGGCCGCTTTAAGGAGCTGGTTAGCGGCTGGTGGAGTTTTAGTAATAAAGCTGAAAGTTCGGTCTTCATAGATTGTAACTTCTACCGGAACGACTGTGTCGCCCATAGGACGAGTAAGCTCGTTAAACTGGGTAACGAAATCCATAAGCGCAATACCATGAGGACCAAGAGCGGTACCAACTGGTGGTGCTGGAGTGGCCTTACCGGCCTGAGCTTGTAACTTAACTATTGTTTTTATCTTCTTTGCCATTTTTACATTTTTTTAACTTGTAGGAAATCTAAATTAACTGGGGTTTCACGACCAAACATCGAAACAGATACTTTAATTTTTCCTTTAACTGGGTCCACGTCAGTAATCTTACCTTCGTAACCTTTTAGCGGACCATCGGAGATTCGAACTAGATCATCAAGCTTCAAGTCTACCGTGTGTTCTGGCTCGTCACGTTCCATTCGAGCTTTAATCTGTGCTACTTCGGATTCTGGGATAGCAGTTGGTCGGACGCCAGAACCCAAGAAACCGGTTACACTCGGGGTATTTCGAACAACGTACCAAGACTCATCAGTAACAACCATCCGCACAAAAACATATCCCGGAAAACTTCTTTTTTCGATAGTTTTACGTTTACCGTTTTTGATCTCAACTTGTTTCTCTTTTGGAACAATTACTTCAAAAATGTAGTCTTGGAGTTTTAAATTAGCGGCTCTCTGTAAAATATTCTCTGCTACCTGATCTTCGTAACCAGCGTAGGTATGAATTACATACCAACCAGCGGTGTCAGCTTGTCGCTTACTGGTGGTAACGGGTTCCGTCTTACTAACTTCTTTATCCATTAGTTTTTTATCGAAATTATTACTAGCTTCTGTAAACCAAAATCAATCGAGGCAAAGATAAGTGTCGCGATAGCAACAGAGACAATTACCATCACGGTGTGACGTATAACAATATCACGTGTTGGCCAAACTACTTTTTTGCCTTCATCGACAACAGAACCCAAAAATGGAACAAAAGGCAATCTAGGCCTTGGCATCAGTCACCTTCTTTCCGCCGGTTGGCGGATTAATTACAGGGGTTACTTTTTTGGCTGGCACAGTTTTTTTAACCGCGGGTTTTGCAGTTTCGATTGCGGCCTTCTGGGAACTGGCACCGATAGAAACAACTTCAACGGTAGTTTCAGACTGACGATGGCCGTAACGCTTGAAGTAACGAGTCTTGGCTTTAAACTTCAAACCGTTAACTTTTTTACCTAATTGGTGAGACACTACTTTAGCCTGGACAGTTCGGTTACTAAGCATATCCAGCAAATCAAGAATTTCCCCTTCTTTGGAGTCTAACTTGTTTACCACGACAGTGGCGCCTTGTGTTACAAGGTGTTGTTTGCCACCGAGACTAACTATCGCTACAGTCGACTCCATCTTTTTATATTAACAGATGCTAGTGTAGCTTATCTCTCTGATTGGGTCAACGTTGTTAGGAACGAAAACCAACACGGGCGTGACGAATATGGATACTTTGCAATATACCAATACAAAGTAAATCAATAATTAGTGAGGTACCGCCCCCAGACATGAACGGCAATGGGATTCCAGTTACGGGTAATAAACCAAGATTCATCCCGATATGAACTGTAACCTGAAAGAAAAATTTAGCGGCGATAGCAATAGCTAAAAGTTGACCAAATGTATCAGACGAAATGCTGGCAATATTGACGGCTCTATAAATCAGCAAGACGTAAAGAAAGATAATTACCATCGAGCCGACAAAACCAGTGGCTTCGGCAAACCCCGAGAAAACAAAATCCGTATGGGCAACTGGCAAAAAATTTAGAATTGTTTGGGAGCCCTGTCCAAACCCTCGACCGGTTAGTCCTCCCGAACCGATCGCTATTAACGACTGACGCACGTTATAACCCTGTCCCTGCGGATCACTCGTTGGGTTAAGCAAAGTCTCAACTCTATCTTGCTGGTAGGGTCGTAAATTTGCCCATATCAGAGGAAGTGAGATGATAAAAATCGCCAAGATAGTGGTGACAATCTGTCCTGACGGGCGAGCCGCTAAAAAGATTGCGGCAAATACAACCAATATCACCGAAGCAGTTCCTAGGTCTGGTTGGATTAAAACAAGTAAGATTGGTATTACAGCAAAGAAGATATAAACCAAAGTTTTCTTCCAATTAATAAGTCCTATATGTTGAGTCAATATTTTGGCTCCAAATATTGCCGCAATAACTTTAAAGATTTCGCCTGGCTGAAGTTGAAAGAACCCTAAATCTAACCATCTGTAAGCACCAAAAATTTTCAGAGTAAATGGTATCTTGGCGGCTATCGGTGGGATAAGTAGTACTAGCATCACCACACCCAGCAGGTAAAGAATGTTAGCAAAAGAACGAAGGTGCCTGTAGTCAGAAAACATTGCAACAACCATCGCTACCAACCCAATACAAGCAAAAATTACCTGGCTTGTCGCCAAACCAGACTTTTCTTGAGCAAAAGTAATTGTGTAGATAGTAATGACCCCCGTGATAGTAAGGATTATCGGTACGATTAGAGAGATCCAATCGATTGGCGCGGACAGGAACCGCCTAAACATCACGCCTCGTCCAAAGCAATATTTGCCAGTCGGTCGGCTTCTTTATTTAGTTCTCGACGGACGGCGGTAAACTGCAATTGGTTACCTTTGGACTCTAGTCTCACGCGGTGGTTTGAAACCTGACTAAACAACGGCTTCAGATTAATATCCTTAACGCGGTATTCTCCTTCGATTTGTTTAACCATAAGTTCGGAATCAGAAAATATAGAAATAACGGTATCTTTGATCCCTAGCTCAAGTAATCTTTCTAATGCAGAGAGCATTGCTCTGTACTCCGCTTGATTATTAGAGTAGATCCCTATAGCTTCTTTGTACTCAACCTTACCGTCCGGAAGTCCACTAATAACAAAAGCTATTGCCGCCGCTCCAGGGTTACCACGAGAGGCGCCATCTGTATGAACAGTAATATTCATCTAATAACTAATAACGGATATTGGGCAGTGAAGCAAGAATTATTCTAGGTACTAGTTAGTTGGCTTGATGTCACCCGTACCCGAATAGAGGTTGAAGTCGTAAATACTAAGTAGTTGCCCGGAAATTCGATCGATCTCCGCGATTAAGGTTCGCTTGGCAGCTCCATAGTAGCCTGTCGAGGTAATAAAGGTTTTTAGGCCACCGAAGAGCGGGCCGCTGTCGCTTATACTCCTTCCCTCATTATCAACACCCCGACCATTTACCAACTTTGTTGTAGCAAAGGCATAAGCGACATCACAATAATACGGCCTGAGACGGAATGATGTCGCCAGCCCCGTCGAAGATATGAGATTTACTTGCATATTCGACCCTAGAGAGTCGTAAAGGCTGTTCGTTGGTCTAGCGGTAAATTGCTCATAGGGATTAGTAGCGCCCTCAGAAATTCTTTGATTCTGAACCAAGGCGTTGCTGTCAGTACAGTCATCACCGGTTCCAGGATTGTAAAATTTAAAAGCTGCCCTTAAAAAGTACGGGTCAGGCGAATCTTCAAATCCCGTAAGCTCAATGTAGCTGTCTTTTGAAATAATTGGTAAAGGACTAGAATTAAAGTCGAAATCTCCAAGCGACTGAACCCGGAAATTGAGTTTCATGTCGTAGTACTGTTCGTTTGGACTAAACCCTGCCTTCGAACCTTCGTCAACCTCACCTGCGCTCGCTCCGGATGTCAGACTATATCGCGCGACTTTATTGATAGCTGTCTCGGCGTCACGGCTGTAACGAAATCTCAATAGCCCGTCTTCTATACCAGCCCTAGCGGCAGTACGAGCAAAGATATTGTCTTCGTCCCGATTAGATTGGTTGTACTGAACTAGCGTTAGACGACTTGCTCCAAAAACAACGATAATTATTCCCGCCATTACAACTACGACCAGCACGAGACTACTAGCACGCAGACGTCTCATCTCGAACCCCCCATATTTATTTTTGTCGAAACCTTGTAACAACTCCCGCTCTCAGCCTGATCACAATTTTCTGTTAGGTCGAAAGGTTTAATTGTTAGATCCATCGAGACATATGGCGAGACTTCCGCAATCTTGGCATCGGCCACCAAAAGGCCGCTGAGTTCTGACGGAAACTGTGCCGGCAACTGACCCTGATTCAGTGAATAAGCGCTGGTAAGAAGGTCGGTCTTGTCTGACTTTTTATTACACCCGTTAGGTCCGTCGAATGTGAGGAAATACGCTCGTTTGCAATCCCGTCCCTCTCTAAGTGTTAGCGTCCAGTGGCCGTTGAATTGCTCGATCAAATACTCTTTTCGCACTAGCCCGATATCTTTATCGGCGCCCGGAAGAAGTAGTGCCATAACTAGGCTAGTTCGGGCCGAGGTATCGATAAAGAATCCCTTGTTATCCGCGTCAAGATTTGCAGTGAGATCCACATAGCGCAGGTCATTGGAGATTTGGTCAATCAAAGTTCGGGTAGCCTGACTCTTCTCGCGCAGAACACTAACCTTTGCCGATGAGCTACTTGACGTAGCAACCACTCCAAGAACAATAATTAATAGTCCGGAGAAAATAGTTACAGAAATTAGCATCTCAATCAAGGTATAGCCCGACCTTACCAGGCCCGGCCAGCTTTCGGCTTTCGGCTTTCGGCTTTCGGCTGATGGCTGATGGCTGATGGCTGATGGCTGATGACGAATTTTTACCATCTTACTGCTCGTACCCTTTCCAGTTAGTAAGAAGGGTCGCCATACTACTTGAGCGATATTGGTCTTTGTCTTGCCAGACTACTACTGAGCGAACTTTAACGGCGTTGCCAGAAGGTATTATCTTATCTTCCAGAGAATCTACTCGATTTTTATTGATGCTATCTTTGGTCATCTGACAATACAGATCGTTTGGTTCCCCCGGTTCACCAATTTGACAGCTGGTAGCGCCTGGGTCTGTCCTCAGCCCATCTAACAAGAGTGTATTTCCATCAGGCGTGGTATTACATTGAAACTGGCCATCGTTGGTCGAAATTGCGTTGGTAGCAACGGATTCGACACATATTAATCTGAAGCCAATGGTTACGTCGCTCGTTAATTTCTCCCCGATGGTTTCGTTTGTAAACTCTAATGAAGTTAGGGTGTTTGGATTGACTCCAATAATTTTATCTAGCTTCCAAGTATTAACTGTATCGGATGACAACCTGTACCACCCGTAATCGCTCCCATTAGAGGCAACTGCCTGCTCAAACCAATTTGGGGAGGTACTTTTATCTAAAATTCTGTCATCACGAATCTTTTGAGTTAGTTCGATTCCTTCCGAAGCCCAACGGTTAATAATGGTTTTATCAGCGTTAACAACGGTGCCTACAATCAAAGAGTTAGATAGTGACATCACCCCCATTACAACTACAATTAAAACCCCTGTGGCTATAAGCGTCTCTAAAAGCGAAAATCCC
>JBBTZC010000037.1:5667-8309 GCA_038078495.1 Patescibacteria group bacterium
GATCCGGCAAGTAGCCTGGTTTCTTCGATTTTAGCTCGCAGAACCTCAACATCACTGGCTAATCTATTACCAGACAAACTTCGGCTCATGCTCGGTACCAAAACACCGATCAAAATAGAAATGATTGCGATTACGGTTAAAAGCTCAATTAAAGTAAAAGATCGTTTAGTAGTAGCCATACCCTATCGTTCCTAGATACCAAGCCGTTATATTATCTCCCCAAAATAAAATAATGATTGCCGCTAAAATTAGAAACGGACCAAATGGTACCGCAGTTTTCATTTTGACGCGATGCGTCGCAAGGGCAATTGAACCAAAAATCCCACCAAGTAGGAAAGTTAAAATCATAAAAGCCACGGCATTAGGCCAACCAACGAGAATTGCTAAAGCCCCAGCAATTTTAATATCTCCCTCCCCCATCCATTTACCCCGGCTAGGAAGAACCAATAAGATTATCGGCAAGAAACCAACCAAAGCACTATAAAGTAAGCCCAACGGATCGTAATGAACCGCCAAAGCAAAAACTATTGCCACACCAAGTAATAGATTAGACATCAAATCTGGTACCATCATTTCTGTTAAGTCATGAACTAGAATTGTCATCATTGCCCCAATAGCTACTACCAAGGCAATTATCCCAAGAACAGACTGCCAGAGAGCAAGGTTTTGAGTAATAAATAATAAGTAATAACTAGAAGCAATTAAGATAGCCGTAATTAGCTCAACGATTGGATACTGCCAAGAAATTGGTTTTTTACAGTATCTGCATTTACCACCTAAAGTTGCAAAACTAATTAAAGGAATTAAATCCCACCAAGATAGTTGAGTTTTACACTTAGGGCATTGTGATCGATCTTTAGCAATAGAGTTCCAATCATCAAACCTTAAAATTACAACATTAAGAAACGAGCCATATGTAAGCCCAAACAAAAATGCAATAATCGCTCCGCTCATGACTCTCGTATTAAAACACTCGACATCACACCCCCACCATAGCTTAAGAATATAGCTTCAGACCCTTTTGTCCAATACCAGCATTCAACACTGAAGGACAGTCCTTCAGTGTTGAGTTATGAGTATTGAAAAATGTCTGTTGAGCTGAGACGCTCGGCCAGTTTTGCTGCCTCAGCAACAGTAACGTTCTCTATCCCCAACTGTTTGACGGCTTCAAAATCACATATACCCCACTGTTTACTGACGGAGCTCTGTTGGTACCAACCAAAACTACTCCAGTCGTATTTTTCGGGAGATGATACGATATTGTCTTTAACTGGGTTCATATGAAGGTACGAAATCAGCTGAAGTAAATAATTATCATCACCTACGATTTTCTGCTTATATCTCCCCTGGAAAAGATGGCCAACCTTTTTGTACTCGTCGTTGAAATACATTGCATAGGATGTATGGAGACGAGCGATAAGTCGACTCGGGGTTTCTTCGCCGTTCTGCCTGACTAGTAAATGAACATGATTTGACATCAAGCAGTACGCAATGATCGAAAAGTTAGCTTCCCTGCAATACCTCTTTAATAAAGATAGGTAGAAACGGCGGTCGGAATCTTTTTCGAAAATAGACTGTTTGCGATTACCCCGATTAAATAAGTGGTAGACCGCTCCTTCGGCTGAGTCCTTATACTTACTTACACCCATACTTTCATAATACAGTACCCAACACTAAAGGACAGTCCTTCGGTGTTAAGTTATGAATGTAAGAAAAACCCGCCCGGGAGGGCGGGTTTTTCATTCTCTTCTCTTTTGAGTGAGATTTTTACTGCGGACCGTAGTACACGAAGTACTTATTTGCTGCTGTCACGAAACCACTCAAGGCAAGGGTGTTTACGGTTGGGCCCGTAGTTGCAACACCGATTACGATATTGTTGCTAACAGCTTCAGTGTTCGCTCTAAGTAACGCTCCAGCTGCCCATTTAGTAGAGGCTGAAGCCGCATCTGTTCGATATTGCGTGTCTCCCACAGCACCCCCCGTGTAGTTTGTACCCGTACCGGTGTTAAACAATGGTGAGCTGGCAGTTGTGTATGACAATAGACAGGCCTGTAGGGTTGCGCAAGAGCTTGCGCCTGATACGACACCGCTTACAATCACTGCAGCATTTGCATTCGGATAAGTTAGAGTTGCTTGGTCAAGACCATATTGCTCAAGTGCAGTTCCGATAGATCGAATATTGTTCTTCGTCTGGGTGTCCTGTGCCTTACCACGTGCACCACTTAGCGACACGATAATCAAGGACGCTAAGATACCAATAATCGCAATAACAACCAACAATTCGATGAGCGTAAAAGCTCTTTTTTGTAATGTTTTTATCATTTTCCTCCTATTCCTAATGATGAGCGTGCATTGCCGCACTCCGCCAGCTGGCGGACGGCAAGCGAACGCCTGTCATGGCAAGCTTTCGCTTGCCCATCATTGCGACCTTCGTCGACCACCCCTCTCGTATTCCTACTGGTGAAAGCCATTAATACCAATATGAACCATCCATCAACCTTGTCAAGAACCACAGAATTTTATTTTATAACACTGGCCAGGTTGTAGATCGGTACAATGATTGAAAAAACCAAGAAAGCTACACCGAGACCAACAATAATAAAGATCACTGGCTCGGTTAAAGCGGTAATATTCTTAATGGA
>JBBTZC010000037.1:8409-15302 GCA_038078495.1 Patescibacteria group bacterium
CCAGCCTGCATCATCATGCCAAATATTCGCGTAAACCGCGCCATCTCCATATTCCGTAGCATAGCTCCGAAGACCGGCACCTTAAGCAGAAGGCCGTTAGATGTACGTCTCCCATCCTCGCTTGCTAGATAGCGTGAAATTACAAAACCACCACCAATGATCACGATAACGTAGACATACCAATAATTAATTAGGCTATTGGTAATAAATATCACCGTTAGGGTTGTCCAGGGCAGAGTGCTACCAGCCTCCTTAAAAACCAGTTCCAATGCCGGAACGATTTTGGTAACCATAATAATTCCAACTGTTATCATGGCAAGGATAATAAAGCCCGGATAAAGTAGGGCGCCTATAACTCTGGAACGAAAACCTTGATCACGTTCTAGCTCATCTGCTAATAAATTTGCTACCACATCTAGCTGACCAGTCGCCTCACCAGAAGCAATAACAGACACAAAAACTTCATTAAAGACCTGAGGATGTTTCTTGATGGCAGCAGAAAACTTAAGTCCATTCTCAAGATCTACTAGGACATCCCCCAATACTTCTCCAAGAAGAGGATTCTTAGTCTGTTCTATTAGAGACCGGATTGCCTGGGTGATCGGCAGGCCAGACTCCAGCATCACTGCTAACTGACGCGCTAAAAAAGCGCGATCTTTGTGGCTGACGCGAACAAACAGTGAGGTGAAAAAAGAGTCAGACTTAGCCATAGAGTTTTTTAAAATTCCTCCATTTAGTAAACCATCATCTTAAAGGCCTTGGGATCAAGCGCCCACTGCAGGGCAATATCTATGGTAATCTCGCCGCGACTCACAAGTTCGGCTAAGACCTTATCTAAAGCAATCATTCCCTCGGAAGCTGATGTTTGAATAATGTTTGGCAGTTGGTGGGTCTTACCCTCACGAATTGTGTTACGAACTGCGGAGTTAGCAACCATAATTTCTGTTGCCAACACTCGCCCACCCTGAACTCTTGGTAATAATCGTTGGGATATAACACCGAGCAAGACGTTAGCCAACTGCATTCGAACTTGCTGTTGCTGGTGCGGTGGAAAAACATCAATCATACGATCGGCAGTTTGGGCGGCGGAATTGGTATGCAAGGTTGTAAAGACTAAGTGACCCGTTTCCGCCAAAGTTAGCGCCGCTTCAATCGTTTCAAGGTCCCGCATTTCACCAACCAGAATAACGTTTGGATCTTCCCGTAAAGCAGAGCGCAACGCCCGAGCGAAAGAGTTCGTGTCCGAACCGACTTCCCGTTGAACGATGATAGATTTCTTATGTTCGAAAACGTATTCAATCGGATCTTCAATGGTAATTATATGATCGGCTCGTTTTTCGTTTATAGATTCGATTAAGGCGGCCAAGGTGGTGGACTTACCGTGTCCAGTTGGACCGGTAATAACAACAAATCCTTGGCTTGGTTCGGTAAACCTTTCCAGAATCGGCGGTACACCTAATTCTTCCATGGATTTAATAAGTACCGGAATCAGTCGCAATGCGGCGCCAATGTTGCCCTTTTGGTAGAAAGCATTGGTACGGAAACGAGTTTTCTGGTAACCAAACGAAAAATCAAGTTCGCGGCGTTGGTGCAACCGTTCCACCTGTTCGGCCGTCATAATACTCATCAGTAATCTCTCTGCGGTCTCGGCGGTAGTGGCGGCAGAATCGGTTAACGCCAATAATTTACCATCAACTCTTAACATCGGCTGAACACCAACGGTAATATGCAGATCAGACGCCCCTTTCTCGATCGCTAAATCGAGCAAGTGCTTCATTTCAGTCGTCATCGCTTCAGCCATTTAATCCCCCTTCACTAATTACATTACCGACTTTTAGCTTCGTGGCCAACCTATTTCTCCACTCCCGGTACTTCCTTGGTATGCGTTGTCGTAACCCGCATTACTTCATCCACTGTCGTAATCCCCTTAAGAGCTTTCAGTAGCCCGTCTTGAATCATCGTTATCATGCCATCGGCTATGGCGGCTTTTTTAATTTCCGAAGTTGGGGCTTTACGAACCGCTAAATCTTCAACGCGACTAGACATTTGCAATACTTCGAATATCCCAATCCGCCCCGAATAACCGTTATTACATTCTTTACAGCCCTTGCCGTGGTAGAAAATCAGTTGATCAAGATTAATGTTTTTCATCTGGCCGGAAGGCAAACTTGCCAGCTCTCTTTTGATTGTTTCTAGCAAGGTGTGAGGAATGGTCGCTTTTTCTCGGCATTTATCACATACTTTTCGAACTAATCGTTGGCCAATAACGGCATTAAGCGAGGAGGTAATCAAAAACGGCTCAACTCCCATATTAATCAACCGCGGCAAGGCGCCGGCGGCGTCATTGGTGTGAAGAGTGGTTAAGACTAAATGTCCGGTCAGGGCGGCGTGCGTTGCCATTGCCGCTGTTTCAAGATCACGAACCTCGCCCACCATGATGATGTTGGGATCTTGACGTAAAACCGACCTTAGGCCTTCCGCAAAAGTAAAACCGATCTGTGGTTTAACTTGAGCTTGGTTAACTCCCGGCAGTTCATACTCAACCGGATCTTCAAGCGTTATGATATTAACGCCAGGCTTACTTAAACGACTCAAGGCGGCATAAAGCGTTGTTGACTTACCGCTTCCGGTCGGTCCGGTTGACATGATGATGCCGTAAGGTTTAGCGATATTGGCAATCAAGGCGTCAAAATTAGTGCCGGTTACCCCTAGCTGTTCAAGCGTCAAAACGCCACCGCTTTTATCAAGTAACCTCATGACGATTTTTTCACCGTGAACGGTCGGCAATGTTGAAACACGAAGATCGACCTGACGATTATCAATTACCACGTCAAAACGTCCGTCTTGAGGGATGCGTTGCTCGTCAATCTTCATCTTGGCCAATATTTTAATTCGGGAGATCAACGGTGCGTGTAAGAAGTGCGGTACCGAAATAATGTCGTGCAAAATACCGTCAATTCTAAAACGAAGTCGAACGGCATTAGCCAACGCTTCAATGTGAACATCGCTGGCCTTCATCCGGATGGCCAAAAATAGTGTTGCGGCAACAATCTCTGGGATAACACCGTTACGAAACGCTTTCGCTAATTCTTCCACGGACGTAACTGGTCCCCTAAGTAGACTGTCAAGATTTTGGCTCTCCAAACTGTTTTCTTGTTCTTTGGCTAATCGCTGAAGCTCCTCCGTTGTTTCCCCGAGACTGGGACGGTTGATAATATCGTCAGAAGATAGGCTTAATCCCTCCGTTACGCCCTGCACCTTAGTAGTAGCGTGCGTGTCCGGGGCAGGAGTTGATGTGAAAGCTTTACTTGCCGGTGGTTGACTAGTAGTCGAAGCGTGTTCGGGTGGAGACACCGGTGGGGCTTTCGGAATGGCAATTATCCCAGGCGGAAAATCTTCGGCCTTTTTTTCATCTTGCGGATACAACAGTAGTGCCGCTTGAAGTGATTCAGGTGTGGTTGAATACCGATCAACCAGGACTTTGTTACGACTCTCGATGTAATTTATGATCTCTCGGGTTTTGGGATCTTCAGGATGAACCATCGCAATCTTGATCATCGGCTGCTCGAACTGACCCCTAGGATTCTCTTGGTCAAATACTACCATCTGGTAGTGTGTCGCTACCGGAAGAGGTATCTTTTTCAATACTTCAAACGGAATTGACCGCCCCAACAAATCTACTGTTTTTTCTCTTGGTTCTACTTCTTTGATTAAATCTTGTTTGTTGAGGGATTTTACGTCGGGATTAACATGGGGCGCAGTCGTTGTTTGGCCGGTGTGGACAGGTAAGACTTGGTGCTGTTCTTGGCGGTGATTGGATTTGTGTAGAACAGCTTCAACATCTGCCTTGGGTACAATTGCCAAATAAACTTTTAAGCCTCTCTGACGATGGAGACCAGTCAAAACTGAAGGCGCATTTCGTTGCAGTCTCGACGGTTCGCCAACAGCCAAGTAAAGATTGGTTCCTTCCAGTTTGTACGGCACGACAACATATTTTAACGCAATCTCGTTTGGTAATAGATTAAGAACTGAAGGTAAAATCGGAATATTTACCAGCCGTTCAAAAGGAAGCTCATAAAAGTCGGCGTACTGCTCGGCCAATTTCTCCGCGTTGATCAAGTGATGAGTCAGTAGATACTCGTCAATCTCGGGAAAATCTCGACCTCCTAGGATCGTTCCGAAACCGTCCTTTAAAATATGGCGCTCAATCAAAAAATCAACGAAGGAACGTGCGGGGTTTTTTAGTTGAGGGAGAACTGTTAATGCCATGCATTAAGGGTTCTCAAATACGTTGCTTCGACCAAGATCAGTTGGATTAATTGTGACCGGTACGCCACCGGGAGCGTGAAGGGATTGGATGGTTTTGTTAAGCTCATTACTACTACTAAACAAGTCTCGGGGGATCTCCGGTAACGGACGCGCAACTTGTTCAATTTGCTTGGCGTTTGGCAAACTGGTTAGAATCGAAAATAAAAATCCGATTACAGCAAGCAGGAGTAAGGCGATACCGATATAAGTTTCCAAGCGGCCGGTGAATTTTGCGCGCATTACAACGATCCTCCTTGATAGACTAAACCAAGACTTATTGAAACATTCAGATTACCACTGCCGTCAGAGTTAACTGATTGGTTTTTAATAATAGCGGTTCTGATATTAGTGTGGAGCGCGTCAAGAAATTTTGTTACGGTTGTCGAATTGCCGCCAAAACTGATCGTCAAGGGCACTTGCGAATCAGAAGGTGTACCAACCGTAGCGCTTGAAAGAACTACACCGGAATTACTAGCAATGGATTCAATCATCACCAAGGTTTCGGGAATTTGGCTACTTTTCGGTAAAGCCAAGTACATTAAGCGTAAACTTTCAGTAATAACATCCCCCTTATCTTTAATGTAAGTAATGTCTTTTAATCGTTGCTGGTAAGAAATAACTTCTTCGTTAAGAGCCCTGACCTTTAAGGCGTTACTGGAAAAAGTTTTGATCTGCGGTTTAAGGACGGCAAACCAACCAAGGATAGCAACAAAGAGCAAGATTAATCCGATACGAGATTGCTTCTTCATCTTAATACTCCCGTATTAACGTTTCCGGATATCGAAAATGTTACGACACGTTTGCCTCCGGAATCAGAGAATCCGTTACTATTTAATGAGATCGAGCTAAAAGGCGAAGATATCGCACTGGTTCCATCGCGCCAGGCAACTAGTAGTCTGGCTAGATCCGACAAGGAAGAAGTATTACCTTCGGCTCGAAAGGTTCCGCTGTCAGCGATAGACAGACCGGTCAGTTTGACGTTCTTTGGAGTAATGCCATTTAATAATGTGTAGAACTTACTCCATTTTACTCTTGTGCTTAAAACATTTTTTAATTTATCTCCTCCAGAAAGCACTTCGCTAACTTGGGTGTTTAGCGTGGCGTTTTCTGGAAGACGAAGAGCACTACTGGCCTCTTGGAGCTGGGTCGTTAAAGATTCAACACGACTTCTTTGATACAAATTTAAACCGAAAACCAGAACGATCTCAACGACTACAACCAGAAAAACCAAGATACCAAATGTATCAATTACGGGCTTTTCGTTCTCAACCGAGGCAATATCCTCTCTCGGCTGACCAGAATGTCGACGATCTTGTGTGTCCAATTCCCCTCCTGTATATGCTTCCATTTAACTCTACTTGGCCTAAGACAATACTGTCAATGGTTTTGCAGTTGGTGGGGATTGACGAGATGGCTAAGACGGGTCTACGCTAATATATAGATATTAGCTCGTTACGAAAAGTTAGATTTATAAAAAAGGGGGGAAGATGCAGTTATCAACAATTACCAAGGTGGTCGTCGGATTCGCCTTTGGTGCGATCATAGGTGGAAGTGTTATTTCGGCAATAACGAACTTAAATTACTCAACTGATCAATTATCAACGGAATTGGCGCAGTCGAATAGTATTATTAGTCAATCTAATTATCCGCCGATGGTGCAATGCCCGCCACCGCCCGAACCTCCCACAAATAATTGTTTACCCCCAGAACAATATCAGCAGTACCAACAAAACCAACAGTCTCAACAGCAAAACCAACAATACCAACAGCAACAACCTCCTTCGGGCGGCCAATATCCTGATCCAAACCAAAATCAGACTCAACAGAATCCGAATCCAAATTACCAACCGCCCTCTGGACAACCCGGTCAGTATCCCCCTCCCGGAAGTAATCAACAGCCACCGAACGGCCAAAACCCTAATCAGTTTCAGGGTGGTCAACCGGGACAGTACGGTCAACCAGGCCAGCCTGGTCAACCGTTTAACGCCGCCTCAACAAATATTGGTCCACCGCCAGAATTAAGTTTTCAACGACCAGCAGGGTTAGATGATCCAGACAAATGCTTTCGGGAAAAAGGAGGCGAGGCACTTGTTACGGCTGTTAGGACTGGTCGGATGACACCGTCTCTTATGAGCTCGGCCGCAAGTTGCTTTAGCGCTCGGTTTAACGGCCCTCCCGGGCAGGGACAGCCGGGACAACCAGGTCAAAACGGTCAGCCTGGATCATCCAATCCAAGCGGTCAACCGTTCGGTCAGATGACAATTTTTTCAGGGGAATTCATTAAAACTATGTCTTCAGTTAAGCCTCCTTCAAATGACTGTGTCGTCAGGATTGCTGGTGAGGCTGTTGCCGAAAGAATGTTCGGACAGGGTATCCAGCCAGACAAAGAGACTCAAGACAAAATCTTTAAAGCTGGGTGCTTTGGACCGCCCCCAGGTGGAAATTCGGGACCAGGCGGACAGCCGGGCTCACAAGGACGACAGTTTGTTGAACCACCTGCCGAAGTCTTAGAATGTCTTAAAAAAATTGCCGGTAACTCAGAGATTCAGTCTGGTAAGCGTAATCCAACCCCAGGAGAGTTTAGT
>JBBTZC010000038.1:0-22522 GCA_038078495.1 Patescibacteria group bacterium
GACGCTGGTAATTGTTGAGGTCAAAGCCAAAACAACGGATTCGCAAGGCGCAGCCATCGAAATGATAACGCCCCGCAAACGAGAGAAGTTAATCCTGCTTGCTCACGAGCTAATGATGAAATATAAAAGCGAAAATATCCGAATCGATGTCGTTACTATTGACGACGCCGAGAGTGAGCCCAAAATAAAACACCACAAAGGAATAATCGAGTTTAATGGCTGAAGAAATACGTGTCCGCATTGCGCCTAGCCCAACTGGCCGGTTTCATATAGCGATCTTGAGATCGCTTATGAAACCAGCCTGGGAGTTGGGCTCTAGGAGGTTGGTCTAATGGCGGAGGAGATACGAGTCCGAATCGCTCCTAGCCCAACTGGCCGGTTTCATATCGGGACGGCTCGAACAGCCCTGTTTAATTATCTTTTTGCCAGGAAGTTTGATGGCAAGTTCGTTGTGCGAGTGGAAGATACGGACAAAGAACGCCACGACGAGACCTCTCTAAAAGATATCCTTGAAGGATTGAAGTGGTTGGGGATGGAGTGGGACGAGGGACCAGAAGTCGAGGGTCCTTACGGGCCGTACTTTCAGCAAGAGCGGCTCGGGCTGTACGAACCGTTCACCGCCCAGCTACTTGAAAAGAAACTCGCTTACAAATGCTATTGCACACAAGAGGAGCTAGCGACCGATCGCGAAGCCCAAGAGAGCAAGAAGCTATCGCCGAAATATTCCGGCCGTTGTCGCGACCTAACAGCCCAAGAAATTGATAAATTCGAACGCGAAGGTCGCACTAGTACTATTAGGTTTGCCGTTGAGCCCCAAACCGTCAGCTTTGAAGATTTGATTAAGGGCAAGGTCGAATTTGACGCCGGACTATTCGGCGACTTTGTCATTGTCCGAACGGATGGTATGCCGCTGTTTGTATTTTCAAACGTCATTGACGACAACTTGATGAAGATTAGCCACGTGTTAAGAGGCGAAGAGCATTTAGTTAACACCGCCAAGCAAATCCTGCTAGCCAACGCCTTGAACTTTTTGAGCCCGCAGTTTGGTCATTTTCCGCTCATCCTGAACCCCGATCGCTCGAAGATGAGTAAGCGCAAAAACCCTGTTTCGATTACTGATGACTATAAAGCCAAGGGTTTTTTGCCCGACGCCTTGGTTAATTTCATCGCTCTTTTGGGTTGGAATCCCGGCACGGACAGGGAGATATTCACAATGCGGGAGCTAATCGACGAATTTGAGATAGACCGTGTCGGAAAGAGTCCGTCTATTTTTGATACCGAAAAATTACTTTGGATGAACGGCTACTATATTCGTCAAAAATCTATCGGAGAAGTTGCTTCCGAGGCGCAGAATTTTATTGCCGATAAAGAATTATTGCAGAAAACATTAGACAAACCAGATTATTTTTTGGACGTGATTGCCTTAGTTCACGATCGATTAAAAACGTTAGGGGAGATAGAAGGACTGATTGACTACTTTTTCGTTGCACCAAGCTATGAAAATTCCCTACTGATAGCTAAAAAGTCAACCAAGGAAAATACTCTGTTGGCTCTGAAAGCCGCAACCGCAGTTATTGCCGAAATCAAAACATTGGCCCTAGATATGGTTGAGCCAGCTCTACGTGGTGCCGCGGAAGACTTAAAGATAAAAGACGGTGAGTTGCTTTGGGCAGTTCGCGTTGCTCTCTCCGGACGTGATGCGTCACCTGGTTGCTTTGAGCTACTATCTGTAATCGGTAAAGAGGAGTCTCTTAAGAGACTAACAACTGCAATAAAAAAACTATAGTCGCAAGTACGCTTCTTAGCTCGCGGACTCCACCGCTCCCTATCAGCTAAGTAGTGACCAGTTAACCTGTTTCTGGTAAAATTTCAGAGTATTGCCGGGTAGACGAGCGGTAATGTCGCCACGCTCTGGACGTGGAGATCGAAGGTTCGAATCCTTCCCCGGCAACAACTATTGACTGTCTCTTAACCCAAGTCTAGTGTTTGGCTTATGAACAAGGCCTTCTACTGGGTAGCGGTGTTAGTAGCGATAGCGTTGATTACTCTTGGCGTAATCGCTAGCCGTAAGACACCAACACAGACCGATACGAACAATACTGGCGACTCTTTTAATGCTGACCAGCTCCAAGACGCCGCCGAAAAAACCCCCGCAACAAACAATTAATCTTTAGGAGATTTGCTCAATATGCAGAGCGTGAGCTTGTTTTAGCAATTTCTTGTCGTAGCTAAATAGTTTTGCGATACCGGCGTCCAACATTAGCTGTAGTATTAATGAGTCATTCACGCCCGTATTTGATTTTTGGCTTAGGGTAGCATAGCGTAAGGCGAAATCAATACTCGGTGAAGGCTCGACTAGGATTAGGCCTGGTAGTTTAGTGATTCTTTCCACAGCCCTAACGATATCGGGAGAGAATTTTGATAAGACAAATAATACTTCCTCGATAATGTGGTGCGAGGTTACAAGTTGCTCGTCATCATCTACCAGTTTTTGAAGGAGTCCGATGGTTTGGGCATGGTTATCAGACGTCTCATCTAGGTAATAGACCAGCACATTAGCGTCTAGCAAAACCATTTTTTGAGCTACTCGTATTTACTCTCTGCAAGCTCGTTAAGATATTCCGGGGTTAATGGCCGACCGATATTTTCTTGCAGACGAAAGCCACCACCGACGACCTTGCGACTCTTGGCAGTAATAGAAATTGGTTCAAGACGAGCAACCGGTCTGCCGGCCTTACCAATTACAATCCGCTCTCCATTAACCACTCTTTCAAGTAGCTTAGAAAAGTTCGTTTTCGCTTCGTGGACGTTGATTACATTCATATCCTTAGTCTAGTTGACTAAGTGGACTTTGTCAATAGCGGCTAAACCCGAAAGACCGTGGCACGTCACTAGCTTGAAGGCTATCTGAACGAGAATCATTTGGGATGTTTCGGTGTCGTATAGAACTTCAGCTATTTGATTATTCGGCTGTCTCAACAGCCGAATTAGGATATCCTGTTATTGATGGTATCATCAAACACAACTCACCCCCGGCCAGTATCTGAAAGTTTTTGGGCGCAACCAAAAACCCGGACATTAACCGAGTTAAGAACTGATGAACACCACGGCTTAAGTCAAGTCGAAGCTCGCTTCCGACTCAATCAACACGGCTCTAACGAACTCAAACACGATCAGCACGTATCAAAACTAAAGTTGCTTTTTCACCAGCTTAATAGCCCTTTCGTTTATATCCTGGCTGTGGCTGCAATTATCTCAGGCTACCAGAATAGGGTTACTGAAACGGTTGTTATTGTCGCGGTGATTATTATCAACTCCGCCATCGGGTTTTTTGAAGAGTACCGAGCCGAAAAAACTATCAGTAAGTTGCGTGGCATTTTGGCGCCCCAAGCTCGTGTTATTCGTGAATCTATCGAGCAGAAAATCCCCGCTCGTTACTTGGTGCCGGGAGATATTATTATTGTCGAAGCTGGCGATCGAGTTCCGGCCGATGCCCGAATCTTAGAAGCAAGAGGTCTGCGAGTTAACCAGGCGCCATTAACCGGGGAATCTATGCCCGCTCACAAGCGAGATACAGTTATATCAGCCGCTTCAGCTTTAATCGACCGTCAAAATGTCCTGTACCTATCTACCCTAGTCGTATCCGGCCAGGCAACCGCCGTTGTTGTGGCAACTGGCATGCAAAGCGAATTAGGCTTGATTGCTCGGGAGGTAATCCAAGTCAGAGAGACGCCAAGTGATTTAGAGAAAAAATTACGTCACCTAGGACGGTTTTTAACAATCGCTTCAGTTGGCCTAGCTCTCTTAGTTCTGCTCGTCGGTTACCTTTCTGGTCGAGAGTTGCTAGATACTTTCCGCATCACCTTAGCGTTATTAGTCTCGATTGTGCCGGAGGGTCTGCCGATAGCCTTAACCGTGACACTTTCGGTCGGTCTGACAAGAATCTTTCGTCACCATGCCCTAATCCGTCGTTTATCGGCAGTAGAAACACTTGGTAGCGTAACGATGATGTGTATCGACAAGACCGGCACCCTAACTGAAGGGGAGATGATGGTGGAACGCCTAGTTCTACCAAGTGGTGACTATCGAGTTTCTGGAAGAGGTTTTGCATTGAGCGGTTCGTTCTACAAGGACGACGAAACTGTCAGTGTGGCCAAGCATCCAGAGCTCGGCCGACTACTTGAACTGACCAGTCTAGCGACGATGTCGACTATTTCGAAAGAAGATCTTAAACGTGACCAGGCTAAGCAGTTAACCGACCCGACCGAGACGGCCTTGGCAGTAGTGGCGGCCAAGGCTGGTTATTACGCTTTTGAACGTGAAGAAGACTACCCGGAAGTCTTGGAGTTGCCATTTGATCAAGAACAACGCTACTCGGCTTCTATCCACCGCGTTAAAGACCAGTACCGGGTTATCGCCAAAGGAAGTATCGAGCGAATAATTGGTTTAAGCCAATACATCAATCGGGGTAAACGGCTACGATTGACTAAAGACACCCGCGAAGCGCTGATTAAACAGGCTGAAGAACTTGCCACCCAAGGATATAGGGTTGTGGCGCTTGGTTACGCTGACTACCCTCATAACACCAAGCTCGGATCGGAATTGGTAAATCAGCTGACATTTGTTGGTCTTATGGCGATGACCGACCCAATTCGTCCGGAAGCCCGGGGAGTAATTGAGAAAGCTTTAGCTGCTGGAGTTAGAACTCTAATGATTACCGGGGATCATCTACTAACTGCGGCTCATATTGCCCGTAAAGTCGGTTTAGATACCCAAGGCGAGATAATTCACGCTCAAGACCTGGAACATCACGATCTAAAAGGTGTTGCTGTGATCTCCCGCGCCACGCCGCGAGACAAGCTTTTGATTGTCGAAAAACTACAACGGCGAGGTGAGATAGTGGTAATGACTGGGGATGGGGTTAACGACGCTCCTGCTCTTAAAAAAGCTGATATTGGGGTGGCGATGGGACGCTCAGGTAGTGATATTGCTATCGAAACTTCGGAGATGGTTCTACTCAACGATAATATCACCGGTATCGTAGCGGCTATCTCGGAGGGTCGAAGAATTTGGGGGAATATCAAAAAAATTGTTTACTACCTCGTTTCGACAAGCTTAGGAGAGGTTATTTTGATCGTGGCAGCGCTGGCGATGAACTGGCCACTACCAGTCTTGGTGGTTCAAATTCTCTGGCTAAACTTAGTAACGGATGGTGTGACATCTATGGCATTAACGGTTGAGCCAGCCGAAGGCGATCTAATGAGTCAACCTCCCAGAGATCCTAAAGAAACGATCGTCAGCAATGGTAGCTTTGGCCGCATGCTGTTAGTTTCGGCCGTTATGGCAGTTGGGACTCTGCTGGTTTTCCGACTCAATATTGGCGACCTTACTTACGCTCGAACGGCCGCTTTAACAACCCTGATCTTCTTCCAGCTGTTCAACCTCTTTAATAGTCGATCGGCAGTTCAGTCGATCTTCAACCTCAATTGGTCAGCTAACCGCTTGCTTCTAATAATGTTTGGTTTGGCTTCGGGACTGCACCTTATTGCCATCTACTACCCTCCTTTAGCGGATCTGCTAGGGCTAACAGCCTTAAGTATCTCGACGTTAGTGGTCTGTCTAGCAGTGGCTCTGTCGATTGTATTAGTTGACGAATTACGTAAACTGGGGCGAGTAATGATCTTGTCTTGGGCAAAGACTCAGGCAACTTTCAACTAGAATGCGACAAAAAAGAATTCTTTTAGTTGAGGACAACGAAGAGTTGAGACACCTGTATAAGGAGGCGTTTCACCATAATAATTTCGAGATTTTCGAAGCAAGTGACGGTCTACTGGCCATAGACGTCGCTTTGCTACACATACCAGACATCATCCTTCTAGATCTGATGCTACCGAAGCAAGGCGGACTGGGGGCACTCAAAATTTTCCGTTCTTTGCCGGAGACCAAGCACATCCCAATTATTATTCTTACCGCCCTGCCTAATTTGGAGTACAAGGCCCAAGCCGAAGGTAAGGTTCAGGGATACTTCCTCAAAACTGAAATTACCCCAGGTGAATTGGTCGCCAAAGTCAGGGAAGTTATTGCCTGTTGATTTAATATCTGTTAAGACAAAGACGCTATTCGGTTACTAACCTAAAAGTACATTTTACTGGAGGTGAGTCGATGCATCCGCTTGATTTGATTGTCGGGCCGATGTATTCGGCCAAATCTTCAGAGCTCATTAAGCTTTCAGTCCAGGCAAAAGTTGGTAATCGTGAGGTTCTAGCTGTTCGTCCGGATATGGGCGATGGCCAGACCAAACCTTTTATCAGCTCCAGATTTGGGGATATGACCATTCGCGCGGTCTTGGTTTCTAACTGTTGGGAAATTTTAGCGAAGATGTCCCCCCAAATCAACCTAGTTCTGATCGATGAAGGCCAATTTTTTGGTCCGGGGATAGTCGAGGTTGTCTATACAATCCGACAATCGGCTCGAGTGGTGATAGCAGGGCTTAATCTCGATTTCCGAGGTTTGCCGTTCGGTCCAATCCCAGATCTGCTGGCCATGGCCAGCTCGATCAAGATTCTTTCAGCAACTTGCAGTATTTGTGGGGAGGAAGCCGAGTTCTCCCAGCGCCTGACTGATGGTCAACCCTCATCGGCCTTCGCCGAAGATGTGAGTATTGAAGGTCGGCAGGTTGGCGATGTTTACGAGCCACGTTGCCATAAGCACTTTCAGCCACCCCTGGACCTGAAGGAATGGTTTCAGGCTCAAAACCGCCCCTAGTAACTCGACTAGGGGCATCTTTTTGGGTAAAATGTTACCAGCTTAATGGCTTTCAGCTTCCGGCTTCTTGGTTCTTGCTAATGGCTGATTGCTGGCAGCAGATAGCCGAATTGCTGGCGAAGCTTTGGTCCCATCGTCTAGTGGCCTAGGACGCCTGGTTCTCATCCAGGAAATCACCGGTTCGACTCCGGTTGGGACCGCAGAGAAGCCCTAAGGAGGGTTTCTTGTACAGCAATAACAACAAGGAGACAGAGATGGACGATGCCTTAAAGGACCTAACGTCGCAAAAATCTCAGCCGTTGTTAACTGCTGAGCAAGAGCGATACCTTTTTAGTCAATTGTGGTCTGGTGGCCAAGATGCCCTGGAAGCACGAGTCGAACTTCTAAAGCACAACATCGGTTTAGTGGTTTCTATCGCAAAAAGCTATAAGACTCCATACACGGAAGATCTAGTAGGCGAAGGGATGTTCGGTTTGAATCGGGCCATTACTCGATTCAACCCAAAGTTGGGTTTTAAGTTCTCAACCTATGCAACTCACTGGATTCGAGAAGCAATTGACCGCGCAATCATTAACATCTATAACCAACGCAACGTTACTCGACTGCCTGTGTACATGCACGATGCGCTGAAAAAGATGAACCGATTGTTGGAAAACTCTCCCGGACTGGAAGGCAATGCAAAGGCATTGTCAGAGCAGCTCGACCTAACGATTACAAGGACTCGACTTGTCATGGATACCCGTAGGAAGGGACTTACTGCCTTGTCGCTAGACGCCCCACTCCGAAATCGTCAGGGCAGTCTAAAAGAGCTTATTCCTGAGCCGCAGCCAGACGAACGCCGCTTGGAGCTAGCAACAATGATCCTGGAGCTTATGACAGAGCAAGAGGCCAAAATACTATGGCTGACGTGCGTAGAGCAGCTTTCCAACTCTGAAGCTGCACAAGTTCTTGGAATAAAGGAGGCAGTTCTGCGCAATTTGAAGGGGAAAGTAAAAAAGAGGGTAAGAGAAAAATACCCCAACATTGCCCTGATACTACTCAATCCGTAACCGCCCTAACCAGGCGGTTCTTTTTTAAAGACGGGTATACTTAAGCTATGGAGGTAATCGTATTCTGGCTGGTGCCGGTAGTGTTACTAGTGGTGCTGATTTTGTTAACTCTACAAATTATTAAGCATCATCACTTGCCTAATCTTTATGTGGTTGAGCCACTTGGACTCCTAGTCAAATCATGGCAAGTGGCGCGTTTCGAGCCGGACTCACAATCAGCCAAGCGAACTTTCAAGCTTTTGGCGAGAGCAAATCTCTCCAAGGGAACTTTACTCGAGCAGATTATTGTTTCGGCTGCCGGGTCAGTTGCGCTTAAATCAAAAGGCACAGCCGGAACGTTGGTCGAACATCAATCATTTGGGCCCTTGGCAGAACAGTTTGTCTTGGAGTTGGGCAACAAGAGCCAGTCGGTCTTGATCGGACCGCTGGAGCAAATCGAGGAGTTCATTGTCGATGAGAAAGTCGCCAAATACCGTGCTCTGTCTCAAAAATCAGCCGAAAACGGCTATCTTGCGCTGATGATTGCAACATCGTTTGTCCACGGCGACAAAAAGGTTACTAAGCATCAGATTGAAGCGGCAGTGTTACTAGAACCAGTAATAGATGAGGAGCAACTTGCCAAACTCCAACAACTCGGACAGATGGCGGTCCGTTTTCTGAGCGTAACACCAGTTGTAATAGTGGCGCAGTTGTACGAAAAAGTATTTCCAAGCCAGGCGCATTTTGACCTAAACGCAAAAGAGTTGGAGACGCTCTTGCCTCCTAAGTTTGCAGAGGCAGACTTAGAGAAAGCAGTCGTTGTTGGTGGGGCGGATCTCATTGCCCGACACCAAGCACTTCGAGTCTGGCAACGCCAATTTGACTGCGTTGTCGTGAGCCGAAACCCCGAAGATAGGGAGTTACCCATTGCCCCACGCCGAGACATCTCTTAAGTAACCGATCCAAATCGGTTAGAATACGGGAGTGGAAAAAGAATTGCTTCAACCGTTATCGGGATTTCGCGATCAGCTCGAGCCGAGTAAATCGGCGATTTTAGATGAATTAAAAAAAATCTTTCAATCTTTTGGTTATCTGGAGCTAGAAACACCAGTTATTGAGAAGCAAGAGATACTACTTGGCAACTACGGTGAGGAAGCCCAAAAGTTACTATATTTGTTTGAGGATAACGGTAAGCGAAAAGTGGGATTACGCTACGATTTAACTGTCCCCCTATCGCGATTTATCGCTGCCAATTATCAAGAGTTGGCCTTGCCGTTCAAACGCTTTGAGATCGGGCCGGTTTTCCGAGCCGAAAAACCTCAAGCCGGTCGATTTCGCCAATTTACCCAGGCCGACATAGATGTTGTTGGGTCAGAAAGTGGCGAAAAAGAGATTTTAGAGATTGTCGCCTCGGCCGCTAAAGATTTTAGCTTGAAGATAACCTGCCTTGTCAACGACCGACGAATAGTTGATGCGGTGTTTGAAGACCTTAAAGTCAAAACGGATATCCGTCAGTCGTTGTTACGCTTGCTCGACAAAAAAGACAAGATTGCCACCGAGCGACTCGCTCGTGAGTTAGATGACTTAGGATTGACGACGGTGCAGAAGAAAGCCGTCAACGGCTTGTTTCTGGGTGACTACGAGCCATTTGACGAGATTGAAGAGCTCCTCGGCCAGCTCGAAGCACTGACAGAACTGAAGGGGCTGGTCAAATTCGGTCAATCGATCGGCTTGAAGATGAAGTTTGATTTATCGATGGTTCGGGGGCTGGACTACTACACCGGCACGATTTTTGAATGTGTTGTAGAAAGTTACGGTGGCGGGACGCTGATGGGTGGCGGTCGCTATGATGGTTTGGTGGAGAGTTTAATCGGTCAGAAACTACCGGCAGTTGGCATCTCGTTTGGAGTCGACAGAATTGGCGAAGTGATGCGTCTTAAGAAGTCGGAGACGCTTTTTATCGTCTGTCTGCCGGAAAATGAAATCGAGATTCGTCGTTGGGCAACGGAATTACGCGAGAAGGGAAAGAAGGTTGAGGTTTATCTGGACTCGGCTGTTGAGCTTGGTAAACAGATTAAATACGCCGACAAACGTGGTTACAAAACAATTATTATTCCGCTGGAAGAGGCCTGGAAAAAAGGTTGTGTTGAGGTCAAGGATCTTGAAAGTGGCAAGCAGGAAGTGATTGAGCGGAGCTCTTTTATGGTTAGAGATGTAAACTAAATTTCTTAGTGGCCACTACCGAATATGGCCACTTCGGTAAGGCATTATTTCCTTATCCTTAGAGAACAGGATGTTCACTAAGTGTTGACATATCCCGTGTAGTACAGAGAATAGTTGGGCTAGCTTTTTCTACCTCACTACTGGACAAATTAGCCGTCAGCTGATATAATTTCTGCGACAGTTGACCTTAACATGCTCAACATAGGAGAAAACATTGATCAAGAAATCGAAGTCCCACTGGAA
The DNA here is from genome assembly GCA_038078495.1 of Patescibacteria group bacterium. Taxonomy (GTDB): domain Bacteria; phylum Patescibacteriota; class UBA1384; order 2-12-FULL-50-11; family 2-12-FULL-50-11; genus JANLIQ01. The sequence continues at coordinate 10,260 of JBBTZC010000038.1, forward strand.
TCTGTTGACCCTCGGTGGGTTACTCTTTACTAGTGCGATTATCATCACCGTAACCGTCGTTCTGATCGTTAAGAGTCGGGATCAGAGCTTGATAAATCAGCGGCGAGCGGTAGCGAGGCAGGTGTACGAGCAATATTTCACGCTTCACCAAGCGGGAAACTGGTGGCTGAATGTGCCACCACAACAGCCCACTACCGAACTGATCGACATCGCCGAGTGGAGGCAGGAGCACATCTCTAATGTCGTCAAGCGATACGCTGATGTTTCTCCAACCACCAGGGCAATCGCTCAAGCCTTTTCCCGATTCCGAGTCTCTTATTCCACTGGTAGCAGCTCGATCCAATTCGAGCGAATCAATTCCAAGATTAGCGACGAACCAGTGGGGTTCGAGATCTGCTTCTACGCTCGGCAGGAATCGGACCAGCACCCAGCAAACTTCTACTATCGAAGGGAGTGGAAAGCGATGATGGTGGCGGCGATTGTCTGGCCGGAGAAAGTCTTCCCGGCTCTGCTCTTTCACGAGCTCGGCCACGCTTTAGCGGACAAAGAAGGCCGCCCGTCGGCCAGCGCTGACGACGATTCGGATAGCTGGATCGGCGAGGAAGTGGAGATGCATACCCTCGAGGAAAATGTGCTTAACGCTACCAGTGGTGCCCGATACCACAACGAAATCGACAGGATTTTGAATCGGTCGAACGCTCGGAGTCCGGAGGAGGCATCTCTTAGCTTTACTATCAGCGACCTCAAGGATCTTGACAAAATCTTGGGTTGCGAGAAGGGTGGCTCGGAAGTGGCCAGCACTATGCTGGCCGAGTACCGGCTGTCACTTGGCTTTCGCTACATTGATAGTGCTCTGCCAGAACGAGAGCGCCAAGAAGCGAAAATCGCCTTCTACCGTCTCGTGCGCCAACCGCTGTAGTGCCCACGAATCGTAACAGGCATTGGGGAAACCTAATGCCTGTTTTTTTATAACGCCTCACGGGGAAACGCAACCGGAATATACAACAAAGCCACGACGCAGTCGCAAACCTGCCCCTTTCGGGGTAAAATCAAACCAATATGGCAAAGCCAGATTTTTCCGGTGAAACAAAATCCCTTTTTGAAGTAGAGGAAAAAGTTTTAAAGTTTTGGGAAGAAGCCAAGATTTTTCAGAAATCTCTAGATAAGAACCCTAAGGAAAATATTTTTTCTTTTTATGATGGACCGCCGTTTATAACGGGAATCCCTCACTACGGGACTCTATTGCCTTCAATCGCAAAAGATATTATTCCTCGTTACCAAACGATGAAGGGCAAGTATGTCCGGCGCACATGGGGTTGGGACACCCATGGCTTACCTGCCGAAAACCAAGTTGAAAAACAACTAGGCTTAAAAGTTAAAAAAGATATTGAAGCGTTAGGGGTAGATAAGTTTATTGAAGCCTGTAGATCTTACGTTGGTGAGGTGTCTGACGCCTGGGAATGGTATATCGATCATATTGGTCGTTGGGCAGATATGGACAACGCCTACCGAACCGACTCTTTAGAATTCATGGAGTCTGTAATCTGGGTTTTCAAACAACTTTATGACAAGGGTTTGATATATCGTGGTCGTCGAACTTCACTTTACTGCCCGCGTTGCGCCACGGCCTTAAGTAAATTTGAAGTGACAATGGATGACGATTCGTACCGGGACGTTGAGGATCCGGCCGTAACGATTGCTTTTAAGATGACTTCCGAGGATACGTATTTACTGGCTTGGACAACTACTCCCTGGACGTTACCAGCCAACCTTGGCTTAGTAGTAGATGAGAAAGCTGAGTACGTTAAAGTTACTGATGGTAAAAAGTTCTACATCTTAGCTCACGAAGCCCTGCCTCGTTATAGCGATTATGACTTCGAAATTCTAGAAACATTCAGAGGAAAAAAACTAATAGGCCAGAAATACGAACCGCTTTATAGTTTTCTACCAATAAATCCCAAAACAGATTTTCAAGTGTATCCAGCGGATTTTGTTTCTATGGATGAGGGAACGGGCATTGTTCATATAGCCCCAGGATTTGGAGAAGATGATACTAAGCTAGGTGAAAAAGTCGGATTGTCATTACATGAAACAGTTGATGAAGCCGGACATTTTATTGCTGAAATGAAACCATGGGCCGGACAGTATTACAAAAAAGCTAATCCATCAATTTCGGAAGACCTTACCAAGCGAGGATTACTTTTCAAGGAATCCACCGTTACCCACTCCTACCCCCACTGTTACCGTTGTTCGACACCGCTTATATATAAGGCCCAAGTCTCCTGGTACATGTCTATTGAACCGCTTCGAAGTGAGCTGTTGGAAAGCAACAAGAAAATTAACTGGGTTCCTAAACATTTTGGGGATAAGAGATTTGCCCACAACATTGCTAATGCTCCTGATTGGTCCATAAGCCGTACTCGTTATTGGGGAACACCACTACCGGTTTGGGAGAGCGAAGACGGAGAGATCTTTGTACCAGAGTCAGTCTCAGAGTTAGAGAAACTAAGTGGCCAAGAAATTACAGATTTGCATCGTCCCAAAATAGACGAAGTCATACTTTCGCTACCTAGTGGTAAAAAAGCTCATCGGGTCAAGGAAGTTTTGGATTGTTGGTTTGAATCTGGTTCAATGCCGTATGGGCAAGATCACTATCCTTTTGAGAACAAAGAAGAATTTGAAACGCATTTCCCAACAGATTTTATTATTGAATATACCGGACAGCTTCGAGGTTGGTTTTACTATCTCCATGTGCTGTCCATTGCTCTTAAAGGAAGTATCGCTTTCAAGAACGTTGCTGTAAACGGAGTATTGATGGGTAACGACGGTCGGAAGATGAGTAAGTCTTACGGCAACTACCCAGACCCACGTGGAACAATTGAAAAATACGGTGCTGAATCTTTACGACTCTACTTTATGAGCTCAAAGATTATGGTTGGAGAAGATTTGGCTATTAGCGAAGAAGATATACGGGAACAGTCTCGTTTGCTCAATGTTTGGCACAACGCCCTGAAGTATTATCTAACTTATGCGGGCATCCGCCACCTGCCAGGTGGCCTTAAGGGTCAGGCCGATAAAAATGTGTTGGATCGCTGGATCACCGCTCGGCTCGAGGAGAGTATCCGCGATTACGCTAGGGGTTTGGACAAGTTTGATTTTCAGGCCTCAACCAAAGTGATTCGGCCATTTATTGAAGACCTCTCAACTTGGTATATCCGCCGTTCTCGCGACCGGTTTGTCTCTGGCGACGAGGCGGCTTTGGCGATACTGGGACGGGTCTTGCTCCGCTCGGCCATCGCGTTTGCCCCGACCTTGCCGTTTACGAGCGAGTACTTTTATCACCAACTTGGCGGTCAGCTTGAGTCGGTCCACCTCGAGGACTTTCCAACTGTTGATGAGTCGGCCGTGAAACAAGAACAAACCACGATTGCGGTGATGGCAACAGTTCGTGAAATGGCTTCGATTGCTCACATGCAACGCGCCGAGGCAAAGCTGGCGCTCCGTCAGCCACTGGCGAGCTTGACCGTTGCCGAATCACCAGCGCTAGCCGCCCGCGCCGACCTAGTCGAAGTCTTGCGAGACGAAGTTAACGTCGAAGCCGTCGAGTTTGGCAAAGAAACGAAGATCGACACCCAACTGACATCGGCGCTCCAGATCGAAGGACGTTACCGCGAGCTCGCGCGCAAGCTCCAGGAAGCGCGTAAAAAAGCTGGACTGAAAGTTGGGGAGTTGGCAACTTTCCAGTACTTTACCCGCGATGAAGAGTTACGAGAGCTAATAGAAAAACATTCGATCGAATTAGCGAAAACTGTCTCACTTCGTTCCATCGAACCGATCGCCGACTCGGCTGACTTAACCAAGCTTGACGGCGAAGAGCTGGCCTACAGATTTAAATGAGTGCAAAAGTTGACAACGTCTGGCCAACTTGTAAATGATGAAAGCGTCTAAGAGCGATCGGTTTTCGCAATTGGCTCTTGGATAAGGAGGTAGACTCTTCCTGTAGCAAGAATCTAGCGGGGTGGCTAAGGATGGCTCGCCCCGCATATTTTTGACAAATCGCTTGACAGCCAGAACTTTTGAGGAGTATTCTTTAATGGAAGGGTGGGGGTTACTACTGGTTCACCCAGTCTCATCGCACTTTTAGTGCTTGTCTGCTTCGTGATGGAGGGTAACACATGCGAATGTGTCGCAATCGTCAGTCACGTCGAACGGTATCCAAGTGGCTCAACCCTGTCGAGGGGTGCCGATAAAACAGGGTTGGGATTCGTAGGCACCAGCGCGCGAGCGCATAAAAAACGGAGTTTTTACTCGCGTTTAGGTCGAACCAACAGGACAGCTGTAGCTCTTTTGACAACAATACCTGCGGTCGTCCGGTTACGACCACCAAGTGGCTTGGGTCGATGCGCTAAGCAATGCGCCTAGCAACCATCGTCCCAGCCAGCCATCATAGTCCTTACTTCCCGTCTCCTTCCCCTCGGGCCGCGCTTAAGCGCGGCCCGAATCTTTTTAAACAAAAAGCCGCCCGCCACGCCCCGCAGATTTGCGGTGGCGGGCGGGCGTTGGTATTGCGCGTTACTTAGCGCGCGACTTACTTGGTCCCATCAGACCAAGACCGTTGCCGTCGCGAGAGCGACTACGGGTATGCGGTGGGCTAGGGTGATTGTCACCGTAATTGCCAATCACATTAACGCTCGCTTGCATCTGCTGGCCGTTTTGGCTACCGATAACCGACAAGACTATTGTTAGGGCTTGCTGGTTTGTTGGCGCGTTCCAGATATAATCGCGGTTACGATTCGCCCAGGTGAAAATCCCCAGAGGCGGCGAGAGCGTCTCACCCGGGCCGAGCGTCAGATTCCACTCGGCGTAACGCGAGGGGAAGAAATCCCCAGTTGGGGTGTTGGGGTCGTACCACTGTACACCCAGCCAGTTGCCATCCATGCCGAAGTTGTCAAACGTCAGCAAGCGCAACAAAACCGAGCTGTTGGTGTTGTTGCGGATGTAGATGTCGTAACGCCAACCGTAGTCGTCGGCTTCGACGGTACTTGGCAGTGTCCAGATCGACAGCTCGTTGTCGAACATTAGTCCAATTGAGTTGAACATCGAGTCGATCAGAGTAGTATCAGACTTGATGTTGAAGTGTGTCGCGCCTGGCAGGTCGTAGGTGTAAACCGGACCGCCAGTCAACTCTCCAAGCTGAATGCCGTTGGCCAAGGCACTATCGCGCTCGACGACCCAGTCCTTACCGCCAGCAAAGAGATGGTAGGTCACCACCCCTCGTTGGGTTGAATGGTAAGAATTGAGTTCGGTCAGAAACTCGCTGCCTGGCCGAAGCTCTTCGATTGCCAGGTCGTCGACGTCCGCCGTAAACGGCGAAGCGCTGAGCGTTCCGTTCAGCCAGAACTTAGCGATATTGAAGGCGAAATCGGCTCTGTCGGCCAGACGACTGCCTTCGTTTGGGCCAACAATCGAGATGAGATTCCGAACCGACGCTGTCGCCCCGAGTCGCTCTAAAGCATGGCGCGCTGTCAGGACTCCCTGGGAGTAACCAACGAATGTGACGTTCTTGAGCTTGTCTTTATACGGCGCAAGTTGTGCCGCCAGCTCGATTCCGGCTTGGCGCGCGCCCTGCTTCCACGGGAAGGCGAACGAAAAGACACTGTTGCCACCCAGTTTGATTCGGGCTCTACTACCGATCGTTGCCATCGACTGCCAGTTGTCCAAGATGCCGTGCAGACACAAGATTGTTCCTGGCTCGGCAAAGGCCGTCGTCCCTTCGAATCGCTTGATGGCGTACTCGGTGTCAGACAGGTTATCTTTGACCAAGCCGATAACCCACTCCCAGACCTTGCCGCCACCGCGACCGCCCGAACGGCCTAAGGCCGCCGGAAGCGTAAAGCTAGTGACGCCGTTGGACTTAACTCGTACTAACGGTAACCACTCATCACCAGACTGAATACCGGCGATGTAATCTTTACCATCGTCGTTGATCGAGATAGTAATGTCCTTTTGTGGTGTCTCGCTTGATTCGAGCTTCAGTGCCGGCTGGGCCAGCTGGAAGTTGGTTGTCGGTGGTAGCGCTGAGGGACGACTCGATTGCGTTAAGGTCAAGCTTGAGCCGACTGGATAGGTGCCAGCCGCATCGAACTTGATTGTAATCGGTCCGTAAGTATTGTCAGCGCCTTGATTGGCGCCCACCGAGAAAGTATCAGTGCGATCGCGGAAGTTGGCGTTAACTCCGCCACCCCCACAACCGACAAGACCAAATAGTAGAACGCTAAAAAGCGTCCAGAACCTTCGATGTATCATCATATCCTCCATGTGAAAGTTCGAAACCTTCACGTACTGAAACTACTGTAACTAAAAAAGGGGCCGAGTTGAACTTTTCAACTCGGCCACATTGTGGTTGCTGTGTGCTTAGCCGCCGCCAATTCGGATCTTGCTCGGCGTCTGCATCTTTTCCAACCAGGGTTTGATGCCCTTAGCGACGGAGAGCTGGCCCGATCTGACCAGGTGCGGCGTCTTCGGTCCACCGCTGACGACGCTGATGGGCAGGATGATGATCGTCACCGCGGTTTTCCAGCCCGGCTCTTTCTCGGTGCTGTCGCTCTCTATGCCGTCGGCTTTCAGGGCAAACTCCGACTTGGAGATGTCAACGATCCAGATATCTACCTTGGCAGTCGCCTTGGTTTTCGGCCCGACGCCGACCCAGACCGATCGAACATTCCATTTGCAGCGCGAGACGACGACGTAGTCGGCGCCCACCTTCTGTCCGAGCTTGACCAAATTGGCCGGATCGGGCAGTTCGAACGCTGTGGTGCTGAAGATCGAGCCCTTCAGTTCCCGCCAGGCAAAGTTGACGACCGGCCCAAGCCGCTCCATACCGAGCTTGGAAAACGCGTCAAACAGGCTCGACTCGTAAGCGGCGATGGCCGTCTTGTTGTCGGACTCGCGGTCGCCCTCCTGGAACATCAGTGGCAAGAACGCCACTTTTGGCTGCTTTGCCGACATCGTCGGGGCGGTGGTCCCGATCTTCTGGGCAGATACGCATAGAGCGAAAATCGCCGTTGTGGCGATCGCAAGAAACAATCTCTTCATGTCAAATGACTCCTCCCCCAAATGGGGTTTGCGAGGTCATTATACTTAAGAATTGGTGAAAAATGAATAGTTTTAGCTAAAGAGAGCGCGTCAGCAGAGATCTGCCAACGCGCTCGGTGCGAAGTAGAGGGCTTAGCCCTTCTTCGCGGGATAGGCCTTAAGCCAGGGTTTCAGGATGTCGTCGATGGTGTTGCGCACCGCCACGACCTGACGCTCGCTTCCCTTGCCGACGATGATGCCGCTGCCGGTGGAGCGTCCTTGGAGCTTTACTGCATTGAAGATCGCTTCCTGCTTGTTGGCGTCGACCAAAGTGAGCTTCACCGTTGCGAAGCCGTTCGTACGCTGGGTAAAGAGCGAGTTATTCGTCGTTTGCTTGCTTTCCACAATGATGACGAAGAAGACGAGAGTTGCTCCGCATTCGCCGCCAACCTTGAAGAGGTTAGCGCGGGTGCGCTGTTCGTCGTCGTTGAAATCAATACCCAGCTTGGTAATCGCCTTATTGACCTCTTCGCCGTTGATGAGAACAAAACCGCGGGTTGTAAGCGCCTCGACGAGGTACTTGGCGCCCTCGGCCTTCTGCTTATCCTTCAGCTCCTGCCACGGATCTGCCGAGTCGTTGATGATCGGCACGAGCGCAACCTTCGTAGTAGCAGGGTCGTAGTTCTGGGCTGACACGACCGCAATGGCCATCAGCACGAAGACGAACAAAAGAAACAACCTATTCATGAACATCCCTCCTTAGAGGATTTCGAACGATTGAATTGTAGTGGATTAGAGATAAAAAATCAACACAGAATCGCGGAAATTTTGCAGCCTCTGAGTCGGATGTATATCCTAGTCACGTGTAATTGTGTCTTTTCTTTGGAAAATCGGTGATGGTTTTTGGTTAAGCAAGATGTGTTTTTGGATAGTTTTACTTGTTGAGGGCAGAATTGGCTCAAGCATTTTACTGATTAGATATAATTCTTTGACATATTGAATTATAAACTCTTGGGCTTTGGTTGGATCGTCCTTAGCAATTCTAAACGCCCCATCGACATTAATTTTTCGATCTAGTGTAGAGATTCGATCCCAGATGAAGTCACACGTTTGATCGACTCTGAAGGATTCTATTGACTGACGCCATTGATCCGGAATTGATATCCCCGATGTCTCAACTGGCTCTGAAAGATAAATTTGGGACATCGTTAAGATGCGTGAGACAAGGTTTCCTAGGCCATTAACCAAATTGGCGGTATACGCTTCATGGAAAGATTCATATGTCACCGGAGATCCGTCCCACGGGTGGATGTGCCGTAAAATATAGTATCGAAAGGCGTCTGTATCGTAATGGTTTATTAATTGTATGGGGTCTATCGTATTTCCAAGCGACTTTGACATTTTTACTCCACCTGCTCCCACAACGAAACCGTTCACAACTATTTGGTAGCTGTTTGGCAGACCAGCGGCCATCAGTATCGCTTGCCACATTGCCGATTGTTGACGTAAGTTATCTTGACCGCAGTATTGAGTTGGATGTCCGTTTACCCAAAAATCATTAAATTGAGATTTGTTTTCAGGCCAGCCCAAGGTCGTGATGTAATTAGCAAGGGCGTCAAACCAGACGTACATGACATGATCTTCGTCTCCCGGGACCGGGACACCCCAGGGCATCTTACTTTTCAGGCGAGAGATGGAAAAATCACGTAATCCTCCAGACAGAAAAATGCGAATTTCCTTCATCCTTGATTCTGGCAGGACAAAATCTGGTCGGGAGCTATATAAATCTTCAAGCTTTTTCTGGAAGGCGGAGAATTTAAAGAAATAATTCTCTTCGTTAACAGTCTCTATATCTAAATTAGGGTGATCCGGGCATCGATTATCCACCAAATCAGATTCTGTTTTTTCTAGTTCACATCCAACACAGTACTTAACTTCGTAGCGGGATTTATAAACGAAACCGTTTTTATCCACCAGCTCCCATAACTTTTCCGCTCCCCTTACGTGATGAGGGGCAGTTGTTCGGATGAAATGGATGTCTTTGTCTACACCGAGCTGAACAAGTAAATCTTCAAAATTCTTGGCGTTATCATCAACGTATTTCTGGATGTCCTTTTTTGCCTCTTTAGCCGCATCCCAGATCTTTTTACCGTGTTCATCAGTTCCCGTGTTGAAAAAGACATTGAAGCCAATGATCTTTTTATACCGAACTATTGCATCAGCCCGGACAAATTCTAGGGCATGACCGATGTGGGGGATTGAGTTGACATACGGTAGGGTGGTCGTTAAATAAAAGTTTTTTTTCATGTGGCGTGACTATTTTTGGTTTATTAGATTTTGACTATGCCCTAGCAGGATATGCTTGGGAAGTCGCTTACTAGCAACTATGCCAAGCAGGATACACTTGGGAAGTCGCTTACTAGCGACTATATGTCATTTAGAGTAAAACCGCCAGAATTATCTGGTTTGGTGTGTAGATAAGGGGGCGGTTGGTAAACAGATTTTGGGATTACGATTCTTGGCTGCCATCTGCTAAGATTGAACGGAGGTGGTCTTTATTATTACCCAGTATCTGGGAGCGGGTTTGTTGTAGCTCTGACGAGTGCTGACGTCTACGACGAACACGTGAGTAAGAAATTAACCAACAATAAAACAGTTTTGGCTGTTGGCGACACCAGTTACGGTGGCAAAGCCCAGACTGAACCCTTAAGAGAGAAAAACGTAACAATCTTTCTAACCGTACCGCACCCGAAAAATAATAAGTATCCTCTGACTAGTTGGCAGGAAGCCCTGCTCGACTTCAGATCCAAGATCGAATGTGTTTGGGATATTCTCAAAGAACATATGCGACTGGTGCGACTTGAACAACAGCTACCCTTAGTTTAGTTGACTTCATTTTCATTTCTTTCAATCTAACTATTAGTTGAATTCAAACTAGAAAACAAATTTAATAGTTACTTGACTGTCGATTGACTAATCAATGAAAGGCGTGGCAAGGCTACTTGACAACTATTAATAGGAATCCAATACTAAAATTAGTAATTAAAGATTTGGAGGTGGATGAATACAACTCGACTTATTGTGATAGCGTTAGTAGGCTTACTGATTGGTGTATTGATTGGCTTTGGTTTTCGTGGCTCGCTAGCTGACGTGTTAAATCTTAACGCCGCCGGCGTTAGTGAATCATCTGGTTCTAGTTCAGTTTTTAAGGCGCTTGGCGTTCTTCCAAATAAGACTGCTGGCGCGCCAGAATTTATCATCCCTGGGATAGTTCCAACCTATTCGGACTCGAGCTTCAAAAAGCTAACCGATGTTATGGTTTACAATTTAGCTGACTTGCCGAAAGCTGATTGGGAGACCTGCCTCGCCACGGTCAAGCCGGGTCAACAAGCTTGCTTTATCGAAAAAATCAAAGCTAATAGCTTGCCTTCGATTTACCCAAATAAAGGTAAGGTTGGAGACACAACTCGTCCCGTGGTTAGCGTAACGGCTCCAGCAGACAATGCGACAGTTTCCGGCACCGTTACACTAACAGCAACCGCCACTCACGAAGTTGGTATTAGTGAAGTAAGTTTTAGTCTAGAAGACGGAACGATTCTCGCCAAGGTAAAAGCGTCGCCATACACCTACAGCTGGGACACTCTTCTTGTTGCTAACGGCACCTACACCATCTATGTTCGCGCAGGCTCAAACAGCGGCTCCACCGACTTTAAGAAGATAAAGGTTACGGTTAAAAATCCGGTCGAGGTTAGCATTACCGCTCCCGTTGCCAATGCCATTGTCGCTGGAAGTGTCGCGGTAACGGTAACGGTGACTGCCAATGTTGGCGTCAAAAAGGTTGAGCTTTATGTGGACAATGTTTTGACCAAGACCTCCACTAAAGCGCCTTTCACGATGAGTTGGGACTCCAATAAAGCCACCGCGGGTAATCATATTCTAACGGCCAAGGCCTACGACGGCGCCGGAAATGTCGCCACATCGGCAGAAATCACGGTTAAAAAGTAAGGATTCACAGACTCCAGTCTAGAGTTTCTTCGTGAACGATAACCGGCCGTTTGACCGTCCGTCAGCTGATAGTCGGATGCGGAGTCGTTGGTGAAGGTGAGAGCCGAGCTTCGAAAACAGCGCTCAACAGATATTGACCAGCTTCTTGGTAAAGAGTAGATTGGCGACATGATGTTCAATGGTTTAGGTGATCGAATCAAGCGCAACCTAGCTATCGCAGTCGCTCTAGTACTAGCGACCGAAGCTCTGCTAACTCCGCTGTCAGTTCAGGCGGCGACCAGCGGAGCGGAATCGCAAGCGCCGGGACCTTTGAGCTCGCAACCGCTCGACCCAAACGCCGCCACTGGCGGATTTTCGAAGATTGTCATACCTGGTCAGAGCGAGACGCCTCTCGACCTTGCTCGGGGTAAACCACCAAAAGAAGAGCGGGAGATTATCGAACGCCGCGATGCATATAATAGTGTTTTTGCCGAACCGGACGGTTCTTTCAAACAGCGTCATTATACAGCACCTCACTTTTATCAAAAAGACGGTCTTTGGGAACTGATCGATACAACCCTAGTGACAGATACTAATCCAACCGACTCCCCCGATCCCGTTAAGCAATTACTTAGGGAGATTTCAGCCGAAATCGGTAATAATCACACCTACAAAGTTACCGCCAACGACTGGCAAGCTAGAATTGCACCATCTGATGCAACGTGGGGCATGATCCGCATCCAAAAAGGGGCGCTGAACATTGTTGTTCGCCCGATTGGGGCAAACGCTGTCAATCCGGAAATTCAAACTGACTCCGCCGGTAACCAATTTGTCCATTATGGCGAACTTTGGAATGGAGTTGACGCCGATTACCAAATACTGGGTAGCGAGCTGAAAGAATTTTTAATCGTTAAAAACAAAACCGCGCCTTCGTCTTTTACGTTTAAAATCGAAGGGGCCGAGCTGACGCCGCACCCAACAATAGCCGGCGCCTTTAGCATTGTTGGCAACTCGGATTTTACGCTTTCTCCGGTAATGGTTGACTCCTACAAATACGGCCCGATTACCGAGTCGGTTATCGGCCAAACTTACGCTGACAGTCAGCTGACTGTCACGCTCAAGCAAAATTGGCTCGATTCTTTACCGGCCGACGCTTTCCCGCTCGCCATCGACCCGACCTGGCGCAAGGTTATTAATCTTAGCTA
>JBBTZC010000039.1:0-5316 GCA_038078495.1 Patescibacteria group bacterium
ACTCGTTTAGCATTCATCACACGAGGTAACATTGTTTTTCGCCCATCATCTACTGGTGAAGTCAAGGTCGGTTGTGGTTCCTACACTTCACTTGGAGGCAATATAAACTTCGCTCCAACCCCACACACTGTTAAAGCAGGCCAACTGAAAGGGATATTCGTTGCTAGAAACAGCATTGTCCTTCCAGTGGCGGAAGAACTAACCTCGACATTCTCGATTGATCGAGATAACGTGTTTGCTGAAAATCCAACAGTTCTCTTGCGCGAATTGCTAAAACTCGTTTTCTCCCCGTCCTAAGATGCTAGTTGATTCGGTTGAGATCGAATTGAAAGCCGGAGATGGTGGAGACGGAGTTATCGCCTGGAGGAGAGAAAAATTTGTTCCACGAGGTGGGCCAGATGGGGGAGACGGCGGTAATGGAGGGAATGTAATACTGCGAGCATCCCATAATCTAGACACACTTAGTTCCTTTCGATTTCGAAAAACCTTTAAAGCAGAGCGCGGACAAAACGGCGCTAATAAAAGAAAAACGGGACCTTCGGGACAAGATTTAGAGTTACTAGTTCCAGCTGGGACTCAAGTGACTAGCTTACAAGATAATCGGATTGTGGCCGATCTATCAAATACTGACGATAATATTGTCATCGTGCGAGGAGGTCGTGGCGGACTAGGTAACGTCCATTTCGTTTCATCAACTAACCAAAACCCCTTTGAAGCCACCAAAGGCAAGCCCGGACAGGTAATGAATGCTAGATTAGAGCTTCAACTAGTCGCAGACGTTGCACTAATAGGTGAGCCGAACTCTGGAAAGTCTTCGATTATTAAGGCCTTAACTGGTGCCAGTGCCAGAATCGGAGCTTACGCTTTTTCAACCACTGAACCTGTGTTGGGGGTTCTCAAGAAGGGGGACTTTCAGGCTACATTAGTTGATCTACCTGGATTAATAGAAGGGGCTCACAAGGGTAAGGGGTTGGGCCATCAATTTCTGCGCCATACTCAACGAGTAAAACTGCTCCTACACGTCGTTGAGGCGACGATTCTAGATATACATCAATCAGAAAAAGCGATTTTAAATGAGCTTAAGCACTATGACCCTGCGTTAGCAGAAAAACCGAGAATCTTAGTTTTGAATAAGATTGATTTGTTGAATCGAAAAGAAATTGTTAAATTAGAACAAGACTTTCCCAAGGCTATTCTAATTAGTGCCAAAACGGGAACAAATACTTCTTCGTTAATCACTGCTCTCCGGGCTGAATTTGATCGTTCTGATTAAAGTTTTTTGGACAAATTAAAATCCCAACCACTCCGAAGTGGTTGGGACGGATAATACCGACTTATGGTCGATCAATCCAGCTGGTATTGTGCCGATCCTTATCGGTCGGCCATCGGAATATCTTGCCAGTGGCCACTTCAACGACAACTAGAGTCCTTTCTTCTCCGTTTTCGTTTTCTTCGAAGACAACCATCGAACCATCGGGTGACCAGTAAGGCCAGTTAATGTCCCGAGTTCGGCCCGTTACTGGTAGCTTCGTTTCGTTAGAACCGTCCGGATTCATAGTGAAGAGCTCGACCTTCAGGTCTGCGTATCTCACGCAGACCAACCTTGTCCCGTCGGGTGACCAATCTGGAGCAAGGTAGTCACGCTCGGGGGAACCAGCAATCTTTACTTGATTGCCGCCGTCACTGTCGCTCATCCAGATTTCGTTGTCCTTTCTTTCGAAGACTACTTTCGAGCCATCCGGCGAAAACCGGGCGCTTCGATCGTAGACTCCAAAGGTAGCCGGAGTCAGTTGCAGTGGGTTTGAGCCATCCACGTTGATAACGAAGGCCTTTCCTCGGGGATCTATATAGATTAGTCGTCCATGGTCTCTTGACCACGCTATCGGCCAGGCAAAGATTGTGCTTTGATCGGCCTCAAATTCAGCAATCTTAGTCGCGTTACCATTGTCCACGTTCATCACATAGATTCCGGCTTTGTTGTTACCTAGTAACTTGTAGTAGGCCAACAGGCTACCGTCAAGCGAGAACGAGGGCTGTTCAGCGCCAACTAAGTCGGCATTGTTGAGCACCCGATCCTCCGCTCCATTGGAACGAGCGAGGTAGATGTCGTTTCGGTGAGTGTTAGGGTTCCAGGCTTCAAAGCCAAACCAAAATTTGGTTGGTATGAAGCCCGTACCGGCATTTGTTCCGCCGCCTCCACAGGCAACGAGTAAGCCAGCGATACTGGCGATGACGAAAGTTCTTGCGATCATGTTCACGGCTTAACCGTCCTTCAAGTTAAGATTGCGGATGCTAAGCACGTTATATGTCTATTCCAACAAAGAGTCAACTGCTACTGTTCCAACACGGCTATTGACAAAGACCTCAAATGCGTTATCATCATGATTGGAACAGGTTGGGGATATTAGGAGACATATACAAGCGACAAACGGGTCGTGGGGGTTTTGCTCCATATCGGGGCGACTTTTTGTGTAACTAGCTAGGAGGCATACTGCGTAAGTTATTTCGCCCATTAGAGGCGCAAGAGGGGCTTTCAAATTTAATCGAAGTACAGCTGAAAAGTTACGGCTGGCTTTTTGATGAGGGCATTGGTGAGCTTCTAAATGAGATCTCTCCGGTGGAAGATTTTACAGGCAAACTATTTTCTTTGGAATTTGGAAAATATTCACTCGACCCCGCTAAGTACGACGAGAAAACAGCCAAAGACAAAAACCTTTCTTTTAAGGCACCATTACGTTGCCAGATTAAACTAACAAACAAGTTAACCAACAAAACAAAGACCGGAGAGGTCTTTTTGGGTGACTTTCCGTTAATGACCGAACGCGGTACTTTTATTATTAACGGTGTTGAACGTGTTGTTGTCTCTCAAATTGTCCGATCTTTCGGCGTGCTGTTTACCAGTGAACAAATTGGTGGACGAAACTTGTTTGGCGCCAAAGTTATTCCTAATAGGGGTGCATGGTTGGAGTTCGAAACTAACTCTCGAAATGTAATTTCCGTCAAAGTCGATCGAAAACGTCGAATACCCATCACAACTCTTCTTCGGGCGTTGGCTCACATGGAAAATAAGCAAATTGTGGCGCTTTTTAAAGATGTCGACACCAATAAAGACGCTCAATATATCGAATCTACCCTTGCTCGTGATCCAGCCACAACTTACGAGGAAGCTTTAGTTGAAGTTTATAAACGCATTCGACCAGGGGATTTAGTCACACCAGAAACCGCCAAAAGCTACATTGACACTATTTTCTTCAATCCGAAGCGTTACGATTTGGGTCGAGTTGGGCGTTATAAAATTAACCAACGGTTAGAGATGAATGTGCCAAATACCGCGAAAAATCGTGTCCTTCGTTTGGAAGACGTTATCGAAACAATTAAAGAGATTATTAGATTAAATAATACTCCCGATAGCCAACCTGATGATGTGGATCACTTAAAGAATCGACGTGTTCGTGCTGTTGGTGAATTAGTTCAAAACCGCATCCGTGTTGGTCTGCTTCGTGTTGAGCGCATTATTAAAGACCGTATGAGTCAGATTGCCGAGCCAGATGAGGTTAATCCTATAGCCCTCATTAACTCCCGTCCTGTCGCGGCGATTCTGCAAGAATTCTTTGCCTCCAGCCAGATGAGCCAATTTATGAACCAGACCAACCCCCTGGCCGAGCTCGAACATAAAAGAACGCTCTCTGCGACTGGTCCGGGCGGCTTATCTCGAGAACACGCCGGTTTTGATGTTCGAGATGTGCACCGTTCGCACTACGGTCGAATTTGTCCGATTACAACTCCAGAAGGCCAGAATATCGGTTTAGTCGGGTATTTGGCTTCAAATGCTAGGGTTAACGAGTACGGCTTTATCGAAACTCCTTTTCGTAAAATTGAAGTTAAGGGCGGTAAGGCTAGGGTGACGGGTAAAGTTGAATACTTAGACGCCTTTGAAGAGGAAAAACACACTCTGGCGCCTTTTTCCACTCGCCTTGATGCCAAGGGGAACATCATCGGCTCAAAAGTAATCGCCCGTCGCCACGGTGAACCGTTAATTGAGAGCCCGATTCACGTTAATTATATTGATGTTTCGCCGCAACAGACCGTTTCAATTTCTTCAGCCTTAATTCCTTTTGTTGAACATAACGATGCTACCCGAGCTTCGATGGGTTCTAACATGCAACGACAAGCCGTGCCTTTAGTCAAACCGCAAGCGCCAATCATTGGAACTGGTTTAGAAGGCGCTGTTAAAGATTCGGGACAACTTATTGTCTCGGAAGATGACGGGACCGTTACTTACGTTGATAGTGAACAAATCAGAATTAAAACTGGTACAAAGGAAAAAACATACATTTTATCTAAATTTGTTCGTTCCAATCAAAGCACCTGCATAAATCAACGATCAACTGTAAAAATAGGTGATAAGGTTAAAAAAGGTCAGGTTATTGTTGACTCATCGGCTTCCGACAACGGAGAATTGGCCATCGGCCAGAATGTGACAGTGGCGTATTTGAGCTGGGGCGGCTACAACTACGAAGACGCTATTATCGTCTCGGAACGTCTAGTCCGAGATGATCGTTTTACTTCAATTCATATCGAGAAGTATTCGACGGAAGTTCGTGACACCAAACTTGGTCCGGAGTTAATTACTCGAGATATTCCCAATGTCGGTGACGAAGCCTTGGCCAACCTAGACGAACAGGGAATTGTTCGGATCGGAGCTGAATGTTCATCGGGCGACATCCTTGTTGGTAAAATTACTCCCAAGGGTGAAACCGAACTAACTGCGGAAGAAAAACTTCTGCGGGCTATTTTCGGTGAAAAAGCCAAAGACGTTAAAGATACCTCTCTGAGATTGCCTCACGGTGAACGTGGCAAAATAGTTGAAGTTAAAATCTTCTCCAAAGATAAGGGCGATGAGTTGCCAGCTGGTGTTTACCAGCAGATTGAAGTTTCAATCGCCCAGTTACGTAAAGTTACGGTGGGGGATAAGATGGCAGGACGCCATGGAAATAAAGGTGTAATTTCAGTTGTTCTACCTGAAGCTGATATGCCGTTTCTGCCCGATGGAACTCCAGTAGATATCATCTTAAACCCATTGGGTGTAATTTCCCGCATGAATTTGGGTCAGATTTTGGAGACCCACCTTGGTTGGGCGGCGCAAAAGCTTGGCTATAAGGTTGCCTCGCCAGCTTTCTTTGGCGTACCAGTAGAAAATATCGTTGCCGAATTAAAGAAAGCCAACCTTCCCGAAACCGGAAAGATTCAGCTACGGGACGGTCGAGTCGGCGTTGAATATGACGAACAGACAACAGTTGGTATTAAGTACATGCT
>JBBTZC010000039.1:5416-8002 GCA_038078495.1 Patescibacteria group bacterium
TTGAGCTTGAACGTTGAGGTTATTGAGAACGAAGGTCGCTTACAAGAGTTAGAGAACCAAAGGGCCCTAATGCAAGCGGAGGTTTTTGCGTCGGGCATGAAAGAAGACGTTGAGGCCGAAACTCTTGATTTAGCTTCAGAAGAACTCCTAGAACCAGAAATGGATGAAGAAGAACTTGCCCAAGAGCCTGATGAAATAAAAGAAAAGACTAAGGAGGCAAAATAATCATGCAACGCATTTCATTCTCTCACCTTGGAGGCTCGAGATGATGGCCGAGTTAAAATTAAACACTAAACCTGAGAAAGCCGAATTTAACCTGCTTAATTTCGAAGGATTGCGACTTCGGGTTGCCTCGCCCGAAGATATAGAAAAATGGAGTTACGGCGAAGTGATGAAGCCGGAAACCATTAACTACCGAACGCAGAAACCGGAACGAGACGGTCTGTTTGACGAACGGATATTCGGCCCAACCAAAGATTGGGAGTGTTACTGTGGCAAGTACAAACGCATCCGCTACAAGGGTGTTATTTGTGATAAATGTGGCGTTGAAGTAACTCGCAGTTCAGTGCGCCGAGAACGGATGGGTCATATTGATCTAGCTGTCCCCGTTGCTCACATTTGGTACGTTCGAGGCGTCCCCTACATTCTCAGCACCATTCTTGATATTTCAGTTAGTGATCTAGAAAGAGTGATATATTTTGCTAGTTTTGTCGTTACCGGAGTAGACGAGCAACTTAAATCAGACGCCTTATCGCAGCTTGAAGGCGAGTTTAAAAACGCCAAAGAAGACCTAAAAGACTCGCCAGAACGCTTAGAACAGCTTGAATTGAATTACAAGCAGACTAAAGCAGACCTTCAATCCTTAATGCCTCGTCAGATTCTGCCGGAAACCAAATTTCATGAAATCTCGTTGCGATTCGGCAATATTATTAAAGTTGCCATCGGTGCCGAAGCAATCCTGGAGTTGCTGAAAAAGATTGATTTAGATAGCGAAATTTCGGCCATTAAAGCTCATGCGACTAACGCTCAAAGTAACACGTACCGTCGTCTAATGAAACGACTTCGAGTCTTAACCGACATGAAGTTAGCCGGTATTCGGGCTGATTGGCTAATTATCGGAAAGCTTCCAGTTCTGCCACCGGATCTTCGTCCGATGGTTCAACTCGATGGCGGCAGATTTGCTTCTTCTGATTTAAATGATCTCTATCGAAGAGTGTTAAATCGCAACAATCGTTTAAAGAGACTAATGAACCAAGGCGCTCCTGATGTGATTGTCCGAAATGAAAAAAGAATGCTCCAAGAGGCAGTTGATGCCCTGATTGATAACTCGGCTCGCAAGGGCCAAACCACCGCTGGTGGACGCCAACCGCGTTCGTTGTCTGATATGCTACGTGGTAAACAAGGTCGGTTCCGTCAGAACTTACTTGGTAAACGCGTTGATTACTCTGGTCGCTCTGTCATCGTTGTTGGTCCTAAACTCAAACTGGATCAATGCGGTCTGCCAAAGGTTATGGCTTTGGAGCTCTTCAAGCCGTTTGTCATCTCTAAGCTCATTGGTGAAGGTTACGTTCACAACGTAAAAAATGCTTCTCGGTTGATCGAACGAGGTACGCCTGAAGTTTGGGAGATATTGGAAGCTGTTACGAAAGACGCTCACGTTTTACTGAATCGTGCTCCGACCTTGCACCGATTAGGAATCCAGGCTTTTCGACCGTTACTCATTGAAGGAAAAGCTATCCAACTTCACCCGCTGGTTTGTGCCGCCTATAACGCTGATTTTGATGGCGATCAAATGGCAGTCCATGTTCCGCTTTCCAGCCAAGCCCGATTGGAGGCGAAGGAACTAATGCTTTCGAGTCGAAATTTGTTAAAGCCAGCTTCCGGTGAACCGTTGGTAACACCCAGACTAGATATAGTTTTTGGAATTTTCTATCTTACCAACGAACAATCGGGAGTAGCGGGCGAAGATCGGGCATTTGCCTCGATCCAAGACGTTGACTTAGCTTACCAGCGGGGCAATATTCACCCTCAAGCAAAAATTCAACTTCGGACCAAAGAGGGTCGAATTGTTACCACTGTCGGCCGAGCGCTTCTAAACGCCGTGTTACCCAAAGACTACCCATACATTAACGAGCCCCTGGATACAAAGAGATTAAAGGTGGTTATTCGTCATATCTATAAACTTTACGGTCAAGCAGAAACGGCACGAGTGGCCGACGATTTGATGCAGTTAGGATTTAAATTTGCCGAAAAATCCGGTATGACGATGTCTATTTCTGATATTAATGTTCCCGAACAGAAGGTAAAGCTCATTGCCGAGGGTGAAGAGGCAATTGATGAGATTACCAAAAGATATCGCCGAGGATTAATCACTGACGACGAACGCCGAAAGTTATCTATTGAGAAGTGGACGGAAATTCGTAACCGGATTCAAAAAGAAGTTATGAACGACCTGCCTAAATCCCGTTCTATTTACACCATGGTTTCTTCTGGTGCGCGTGGTTCCAGTAACCAGATGACTCAGCTTTCAGGCATGAAGGGCTTAGTCGTTAACCCCGCTGGTGGAATTATCGAGGTCCCGATTAT
>JBBTZC010000039.1:8012-12932 GCA_038078495.1 Patescibacteria group bacterium
CTACAAAGAGGGTCTGTCGGTATTGGAGTACTTCATTTCTACTCACGGTTCTCGAAAAGGTAAGTCGGATACTTCGCTTAAAACAGCCGATGCTGGATACCTGACGCGAAGACTGGTTGATGTTGCTCAAGATCTGGTAATTACAATTGAAGACTGTAAGGCCGAGCGAGGCAATGTTGTTGCCGAATCTGAATCTCAACAGTACGGTGAAACCTTCCAGGAACGACTTCTGGGCCGTGTTAGTATGGAGACCGTTAAGGCAAGTCCGCCAGCTGGCGGAGGCAAAGTTGTTCTTAAGGCTGGGCAAGAAATTACTGAAGAAATAGTCGCTGGTCTTAATGAGGTTGGCTTAACCGAACTATCTGTTCGTTCCGCATTGTACTGCCGAGCACCTTGGGGTATCTGTCAAAAATGTTACGGTCGTGATCTTGCTAGCGGAGAAATTGTTAGCATCGGTACCGCTGTTGGTATCATGGCCGCCCAGGCGATCGGTGAGCCGGGGACCCAGCTAACGATGAAAACCTTCCACATGGGCGGTGTTTCTGTTGGTGATATTACCTCTGGTTTGCCACGAGTTGAAGAGATCTTTGAAGCTCGACCGCCTCATAACCCAGCTATCTTGGCCGAGATCTCTGGCAAAGCTCTTCTTAGCGAGCACAAAGACAAACAGTTAATCGAAATTGTTTCTGATGAGATTCCAAAAGAGTCTTTTGAGCTCATTGAGGATTATCAGCCGTCAGTTAAAAACGGAGACGTTATTAAGGCAAAGCAAGCCGTTGCAACTGCAATAGACAAAAAAGCCATTCGTTCCAATATTGGAGGTCGTGTCAACATCAAAGGTAAGACCATTACGATCACCTCACTTGAGCCTGTGACCGTAAATTATACAGTTTCACCTGACATTAATGTCTCGATCAAGAACGGTGACATGGTTGAGAAGGGCACTAAGCTGACAGACGGTCATATTGACTTAACTCAATCACTAGATCTACGTGGCTTGGAAGCAACTCAGGCCTACATTATTAAAGAAGTCCAAAATATCTACGCCTCTCACGGTGCTGCTGTTAACGAAAAACACATTGAGATTATTGCTCGAGCAATGTTTGCCAAGGTTCGTGTTTTGCAGGGCGGTGATTCAACCTTCTTAACAGGTCAGGTCATCGACAAGTTAGAGTCAGATAAAATCAATTTAAGATTAAAGAAAGAAAAAGCTCATCCGATCGATTACGAACAAATTGTCTTAGGCATTACGCGCGCCTCACTTAATACCAAATCTTTCCTTTCCGCCGCCTCATTCCAAGAAACAACTAGTGTTCTTATAAAGGCGGCCATGAAAGGCCAGGTGGATCCTCTGCGCGGTCTGAAAGAGAACGTTATTATCGGAAAACTTATTCCAGCAGGTACTGGTTACGGGATAGACGTAAAAATAGATCCGGAAGAAGTAACGGTCGGAACGTCTGCCGATAAGACAAAAGTAGCACCTGTCGCTAAGGGTTGAGCTAAATAAAACCCCAAGGTATAATAGTCGAATGCCAACCATAAACCAGTTAGTAAAATACGGTCGCAAGAAAACAAAGGAGAAATCCAAATCTCCAGCGTTGCACCGTGGCTTCAATTCGCTGAAGAACCGCCCAGTAGATTACCCAGCTGGCCGTCCGTTTATGCGTGGTGTATGTGTGAAAGTTACAACTACAACACCAAAGAAGCCAAACTCTGCTCTTCGAAAGATAGCTCGTGTTCGTCTAACTAGCGGCCAGGAAGTAACTGCTTACATTCCAGGTATAAAGCACAACTTGCAGGAGCACGCCCTTGTGTTAATTCGTGGCGGTCGAGTTAAAGACTTACCGGGTGTTAAATACCACATTGTTCGTGGCGTTCTAAATGCCGAAGCAGTTGAAAATCGAAACCAGGGCCGAAGTAAGTACGGAGCTAAGAAGCCAAAATAAAATGCGTGGAAAAGTAACTATAAAACGACCGCCAATCAACTTAGATCCTAAGTACCAGGATCCGCAGTTAACGAAACTTATAAATAAAGTGATGATAGGTGGTAAAAAAGAAACCGCTACAACAATTGTCTACTCAGCTTTAGAGCGATTGGCTACTGAGCAGAAGATGGATGTACCGGCTCTATTAAAACTCATTATTGAGAAAGCTTCTCCAATTCTTGAGGTTAAGTCTCGCCGTGTTGGTGGTGCAAACTATCAAGTACCGATGGAAGTTCGACCAGCCCGTAAAGTTATTCTTGTTATGCGTTGGTTGATTGCCGCTTGCCGAGGAGTCAAAGGCAAGCCGATGGCTGACGCGATGTATGCCGAGATGAAGAATATTCTTGAGGATACAGGTGCTGTTATGAAGAAACGGGAAGATTTACATAAGATGGCCGAAGCCAACAGGGCCTTTGCTCACTTCGCCAGATACTAAGATGGCTCGTCAGTACCCGCTTGAGCGGATCCGTAACATCGGGAGATATTGCGAGCCGTATGGCGAGAAGTATTCCGCACTAGGAGATCTAAATGGCTAGGGTATACCCATTAGAGCGCATCAGAAATATCGGAATAATTGCCCATATTGATGCCGGTAAAACGACTGTTTCCGAACGGATTTTTTGCTACTGCGAGCCGTTAGGCGAGAAGCAGAAGAGGATTCTATAATGGCGCGACAATTTCCCCTCGAAAAAATCAGAAACATTGGAATCATTGCGCATATTGATGCAGGAAAGACCACCGTCAGCGAACGAATCCTCTTCTATACAGGTAAAACTTACAAAATGGGTGAAGTTCACGAAGGTGCCGCCGTTATGGACTGGATGGAACAGGAGCAAGAGCGGGGGATTACCATTACCGCCGCCGCCACAACTGCATTTTGGAAAGATCACAATATCAACATTATTGATACTCCCGGTCATATCGACTTTACTATTGAAGTTCAGCGTTCTTTACGTGTTTTAGACGGTGCGGTAACTGTTTTTGATGGTGTTGCAGGAGTGGAAGCCCAAAGCGAAACTGTTTGGCGCCAAGCAGATAAATACAAGGTTCCACGCATATGTTTTGTAAATAAACTTGATCGCATCGGCGCCGATTTTAAGTACGTTATTAAAACTATTGAGGATCGCTTGGGCGCCAAAGTCGCCATTATGCAGCTGCCGATTGGTTCGGAAGACCAGCTTAAAGGTGTCGTTGATTTGATAAAAAATAAAGCCATTGTCTGGAAGTCCGACGACTTGGGCAAAGAAGCCACGGTCGAAGAGGTCCCGGCCGAAATGAAAGACGAGGTCGAAGAGTATCGCCACAAGCTGATTGAACAGATCGCCGAAACCGACGACGCCTTAATGCATAAATACTTTGAGGGCACCGAGCTAACTGAAAATGAATTAAAAGCCGCCTTGCGTAAAGCCGTCATCGACGTTAAAGTTTTTCCCGTTCTGGCCGGTTCAGCGCTCAAGAACAAAGGCGTTCAGCCGCTACTTGACGCCGTTGTCGATTACCTGCCGTCGCCGCTGGACGTGGAGGCCGTTAAGGGCACCGACGTCAAAGATCACGAAAAGGAGCTCGAGCGCGCCGTCAGCGACGACGAATCGTTCACCGCCCTGGCTTTTAAGATCGCGACCGATCCGTTTGTCGGGTCGCTGACATTCTTTCGTGTTTACGCTGGTAAACTTTCCGCCGGATCTTATGTTTTGAATAGCTCGAAGGGCGACAAAGAGCGAATCGGCCGAATTGTTCGCCTGCACGCCAACTCCCGCGAAGATGTGACCGAAGTTTACACTGGTGATATTGCGGCAGCAGTCGGCTTGAAAGCTACTACCACAGGAGATACTTTATGTGACGAAAAATCACCTATTATTTTGGAACGTATTATTGCTCCCGAGCCAGTTATAAAGATGGCTATTGAGCCTAAAACAAAGGCAGATCAAGAAAAAATGGGCGCGGCTTTAATGCGTTTAGCAGCTGAAGACCCAACGTTGCGCTTAAGCCAGGACACAACGACTAACCAAACTCTCATTGAAGGAATGGGTGAGCTACACCTAGACATTATTGTAGATCGCATGAAACGTGAGTTTAACGTTGAAGCAAATAAAGGTGCTCCACAGGTTGCTTACAAAGAAGCTATCACAAAATCCGTTAAACAAGAGGGTAAATATATTAAGCAAACTGGTGGTCGTGGTCAGTACGGTCACGTTTGGCTGGAGATCGAACCACTGGAGCAAGGTGGGGGATTTGAATTTGTTAATAAAGTATTTGGGGGAGCCATTCCACGTGAATTTATTCCATCTGTTGAGAAAGGTGTCCGAGACGTTTTAAGTAAAGGGGTTGTCGCTGGATATCCCTTAGTTGATATTAAAGCCACACTTTATGATGGTTCATACCATGATGTCGATTCATCTGACGTGGCTTTCCAGGTTGCTGGAGCAATGGCCTTCAAAGACGGGGTCAAGAAAGCTGGACCAGTTATTCTCGAACCTATTATGAAAGTTGAAGTTACGACTCCTGATGAATTCTTCGGGTCGGTTGTTGGAGACTTGAACGCTCGTCGCGGTAAAGTTCAAGGTTCAGAAGAGCGAGGCAACTCCCATGTTGTTGATTGTCAGGTACCACTGTCCGAAATGTTTGGTTACATCACTGAATTGCGAGGCATGTCCCAAGGTCGTGCTGCTTACACCATGGAATTTGACCACTACGAAGAAGTCCCCCGTAATATTGCCGAGGGAATTATCGGTAAATCTGGATCAGTTAAGCCCGTCACCGACGATTAACCCTAACCAACCTTCCCCCCACCTGCGGGGTGGGATAAGGTTGGGGATTGTAATATTTGACCGTACTCCCACAACCTGGGGTGCGATTATGGTTAGGTTGAATAATACGACAAAAGAAAAAGGCCTCGGGGTGTTGCCACCCAAAGGCCTCTTGTGTTTTGTACCTT
>JBBTZC010000039.1:13032-14107 GCA_038078495.1 Patescibacteria group bacterium
AAAGAAAAAGGCCTCGGGGTGTTGCCACCCAAAGGCCTCTTGTGTTTTGTACCTTCGACCCAAGTTAGAAGCGAGGGTCATCGGCAACGACAAGGAGAACGACTGAGGACCCGACGATCATCATCAGGGAGAACAAAAAACTGAGCTCGTCATAGAGGTTGTTCCCTGAAACCGCCAGGTACGCGTTGGCAAGTGTGGCCGGATCCATAGACACCGCACCTCCATACCCACACGCGAAGAGAACGGCTCCTGCCATGAGCGAGATCCAGTTAATCCTGGCCGCACCAGTGACGATTGTAAGTTGCGAATTGTACATTGATTCCTCCCGACTGAGCACTCCAGGACATTATAGGCTCTAACCAACAGAAAGTCAACGCATTTCACCCGAATTTTCAAAATCCGGGGTTATAGCTTAAGCATCCGTCTAACCTGCTTATGACATATAAGTAATAATCGGCACAGGTCATTGTTTACTCAATAAAATATAGTTTTCAGGTTCTAACCATGACCGCAACTCGGCTCGTTGCATACGGTTGGGGTCTGTAATTTTCCAACCCTTCACCTACACCCCAGGGGTGTAGTTATGGGGTAGGGGTGTTTTTTTGGGTAAAGAAATGGCCTTGGGGTGTTGCCACCCAAAGGCCAGGAATACCACCGACGTACCTTGTTTGTCGGTTCGTCTTTGAGCCAATAATGAACCGATGTCGCAATTCCCACAAACACCGTAACGATCCCGCACGCGAACAGTCGGACAACCAACGGATTGGTTGTGGCTTTTGGAAAGAGCAGGGAAGTTACGATCATCACCACACCTACCACCAAAAGACCGAGTCCAAATCTCATAACCCCTCCAAAGAACTCCGAAGAACAAAGATTACTGACATTATATGGTCAAATCCCTGTTTGGACATCGACATCCGTTAAACATTAGCCATTGTAGCTTGAGCTTTGGGTCGCCACAGCCAGTTGACGATTCCGAGATATACCTGTTACAATTGAACTCGTTTTGGGTTACAATATATCAAAGTAAAATATTAGCTAAGTAAAGGAGAAAGGTAATACAAATGGCAGACAA
>JBBTZC010000040.1:0-2893 GCA_038078495.1 Patescibacteria group bacterium
GACAGCTACCCGAATTGCAGATGACGAAACTTTTATTTCCTTACGTAAAAGACTTTCGATCATTGGTTCGCAGTTACTTATTAAATCCATTCCAAGCTATCTTTCTGGACAAGCCAGTCTCCAACTTCAGGGATCTGACTCAACCCAAACGAGAAAACTTGTTAAGGAAATGGGGGAGATAGACTGGAATGAATCTTCAGAGCAAATAGATCGACAGATCCGGGCTCTCAACCCTTGGCCAGGAACCTTTACTTTTATAGGAGACAAAAGACTTAAGATTTTAGAAGCGGTACTTATAGACAACAGGCTTGAACTAAAAGTAGTTCAATTAGAGGGCAGGAACCCAACTAATTGGTCAGAATTTGTTCGAGGATACGAACAACAGTTGAAAAATTGCTCCTGGTACAGTATAATATCCTAATGCTAGTTGTAAGACTCAAAAGAATTGGAAAAAAGAACAAACCAACTTACCGCATTGTTGTGGCCGAGCATTCAAGTGCTGTTAACGGCTCTTTTGTAGAAGACTTGGGTTTCTACAATCCTCACACAAAAACTTTTTCCATAGATAAAGACGCGGTAACTGGCTGGATGAACAAAGGTGCAAAACCTTCTAATACCGTTGCCCGTTTACTGGAAAAAGAAAAA
Source organism: Patescibacteria group bacterium (assembly GCA_038078495.1). GTDB lineage: Bacteria > Patescibacteriota > UBA1384 > 2-12-FULL-50-11 > 2-12-FULL-50-11 > JANLIQ01. Next base: position 646 of record JBBTZC010000040.1, read on the forward strand.
ATCAAACATAAATCTATTGTTGTTATTAAGTACAACAAAGCCCCTAAGAAAAAAGTTGAAGAAAATCCGCCAGCTGGCGGAGCTCCAGTAGCAAAGCCAGAAGCAGCCGAAGAGACTGCCGAAACTCCAGTCGAAAGCGAAACTACCGAGGAAGCTCCAGTAGAAATAGTTGAAGAAGTTGCTACTACCGAAGAAGAAACTCCTGCCGAGGAAAAGACTGAAGAAGTAGCTGAAACACCTGAAGCTACCGAAGAGCCAGCCGCCTAAGACTTCTTTACAAAAATCTTCGAATTTGTTACAAAATACCAATAGCGGAGAGAAGGTCGACCTGCTGAAATTCTAAGAATCTCAAAGGAGAAAAATGTCTGGAAAAACTGAAATAACCGACCAAGAATTTGTTGAAAGTATTGTTAAGGCAATTGTTGACCACCCAGAAGAAGTTGTCACCGGTCGCACGCTCGATGAGCGTGGTGTTCTAATTCAGCTAACCGTTAATCGTGAAGATATGGGTAAGGTAATCGGACGTGAAGGCCGAACTGCAAAGGCAATCCGATCATTACTGCGTGTCTTTGGTGCCCGTAACGAATCTCGCATCAACTTAAAGATAGTTGATCCTGAAGGTAGCTCGACTGACATATCCGAAGGTGAAGGCGAACGAGTGACGCCGACCGAGAAGTCGCCAGCCATCAAAGCCAAGGCCGAAGCCACCGCTTCCACTAAGGAAGAGCCAATTGCCGAAACTCCGGCCGAGCCTGCCGTTGAGCCAGTCGCCCCTGTCGATTCGTCCCCCGAAGCCCCAGCCCCGGCGGAAGAAAAAGCCACCGGAGTGTTCTAAGTATTGTTTGAATTTGAGAAAAAGAAGAACCGACGAGTCCAAACGGACTCGTCGGCAGTGTCTAATCGGGTCTGCTACGGCTTGGTTTGCGAAAAACTGGCCGTCTTGCCTGACAGCGGCTGTATGTTTCGGTGTCGCCAATGAAAGGCGGATCTGTATCGGGTCTGCAGTCGGGATCACAGACGACGTACTGATTGCGAGGGTTTTCCAAAGCAAGAACTTGGTGCAAGACGATCGTCCCATCGGGAATGCGGAACATAGCTCGCTTTGCTACTGCTGGCCGAATCACATCCTTGTCGTCAATGATGCGGATTACTTTGTCCTCGCTTTCCAACTCGATCAGAAAGGTCGGCTTGTTCCCACAATGAGCCATCAAAGGGATTGACTCTACCTCTAGGTCTCGAAAGGGCAACAGCTCTAACGAGTAGTAGATAGCCAGCTCTTCCCCAGGATGAACTGGTTTAACCCATGCTCTCCCCAGTCCCTCTGGCTCTATCTTCGTTTTTGCCACCAGCCTAATATCTTCAGGCTTCGGCATCTGGATCCAGCTAAAGTACCAGACAGGGACCTTGATTGCTTGGTTGGTTTTTAATGAACTAGGCATAACTCCCTCTATCCAATGAGACTGACTGAATATTATCCTAACTGCGACTAATCACCAAATCATTTACAATGTCTGTATGACTATTGATGTTCTGACTCTATTTCCCGACATGATTGATTCCGCGCTGTCTTTCTCAATTCCCGCGCGTGCCCAGAGAGCAGATTTAGTAGATATCCGTGCTTACCAGCTTCGAACCTGGGCGATTGATCGACGCGGTACCGTTGATAATACCCCATACGGTGGTGGTCCTGGCATGATTTTACGCGTAGACGTAGCTCATGCTGCATTAGGTGCGGTTGACCATAGTCACAAGGCCCATCGGGTAATGCTTTCTCCTGATGGTGAGCTTTTTGACCAATCTATGGCCGAGGAATTCGCCGCCAAAAAACGGCTAGTTCTGCTTTGTGGTCGTTATGAGGGATTTGATTCCAGAATTGAAAAATATATAGACCAAAAAGTTTCCATAGGATCTTTTGTTCTTTCTGGAGGGGAGCTGGCTGCTTTAACAATCATTGATGCAGTGACACGTCTTGTTCCTGGGGTACTCGGAAACGCAGACTCTCTTAAGGAGGAAACTTTTGAGGCAGACTTAACTGAATATCCACAATATACACGCCCAGAAAAGTACCGAGGCATGACCGTACCAGAGGTACTGTTAAGCGGTCACCATGCAGGGATTCAGAAATGGCGAGATTCTGAACGCAAAAATCTAAAAAGTACTTGATTTCGAGTGTCATCACAAGAAACAAGTGCTCGAGTTAACGAGAAGCACTTGATTTCGAGTGTCATCACAAGAAACAAGTGCTCGA
>JBBTZC010000040.1:2993-4790 GCA_038078495.1 Patescibacteria group bacterium
ACTTGATTTCGAGTGTCATCACAAGAAACAAGTGCTCGAATTAACGAGAAGTACTTGATTTCGAGTGTCATCACAAGAAACAAGTGCTCGAGTTAACGAGAAGCACTTGATTGTTTCTTCTCGATACAATATCCTTGGATTAGATATGCGCTCTCTTCAAGACGAAATCCGGAAAGCCCAACAAGAACTTACCTGTCCAGTTTGCGGTAGGATGTTTGAGTTGCGAGATATTAATATCCGGGCGTACGAGTTTAATAAAGCCGTGGAGCTTTCTGTTACTTGTAATAGGGGGCACTTCCCAATTATTCTTTTGGTACCGTTAACTTTAAAAGACTTAGTTAAGGCCGGACCGATTAGCCCCTCTGAACTCAAACTCATTAATGCCGAGGTAGATTCCTTAGAGACCACTCTGGAAAAAGTTTTTTAGTTGAAGTATAATCGGGTAACGTTAATGCAAAGTGTTGCTTTATCCGCACGCTCGCGAGAGCTAACCGGTAAGAAAGTAAAGAATATTCGACTCAGGGGAGAGATCCCCGGAGTTGTTTATGGGCACGGTTTAGAATCAACTCCAATTACAGTTGAAGGAGTTGCGCTAAAGAAAGCTTTTGCAAAAGCTGGTAGTGGTACCCTAGTAGATCTCACTATAGGGGAACAGAAACCAATCAAGGTTCTTTTCCACGAACCTCAACTACACTACCTAAGCGGTGAACCAATCCATTTTGATTTATATGCCGTAAAAATGGATGAAGAAATTGAAACAACAATTCCAATTGTTTTTGTCGGTATCTCTCCGGCGGTTGACGAACTTGAAGGTAACTTTATTGCCAACCGTGATGAGCTCACTATCCGCTGTTTACCAGGTAACTTAATTCCAAACGTTGAAGTGGATATATCTATTTTGAAAACTTTTGATGACTCAATCAAGGTCGGTGACATCCAAGTGCCGGAAACTGTTGCTGTTCAGGATGATCCAGAAGAGACCGTTGCATTGGTGACTGCACCGCGATCGGAAGAGGAGCTTGAAGCTGAACTGGCCGAAGACAAGGCTGCAGAGACCGCGGCAGTTGAAGAGCTCGGCAAGGAAGGCGAAGAGGCCACTGAAGGCGAAACCAAGGAGGGTGAAACTCCTGCTAGCGGTACCGCTCCTGCCGAAAGCGCCGAAAAAGCTGAGTAGCAGCTACTGACGACAGCCGACAGAACTGTTGCGGCCGGAATGTCTTTGTGCTTTGATTTACCTATGGAGAATCAATGAGCGAGGAACTATCCCCAAATCCCGAGGAGTTTACTAAGATAGTTCTTGAAGAAGGATCGTTTGAAGAGCCAGAGATACAAAAACATTTCGAAGCGATAGCTACCGACTTACCACTTTTTAGAGCCTACATGGCGGAAATTGATGGCCGACTAGCGCAAGCAAGACGAGACTTTGATGGAGCGCCGAAAGGTAGCGATCTCCAGGATAAGTATAAAGCAGATCTAGAACTGTTAAGGAGAGAGCGGGTGAGAGTTGGTGAAGAAATTGTCGAACTTGGTTCTGAACTAGAGTCGATCAGTAACAAGGAAAACGATGTAACTGACTTTATTCATGCCTGGCGCGATAAACTTGGGATCATACCCCCAGCTTCCGAACTTGACGATTCGGTGTAATTTTGAGCCACCTCGGGGAATCGAACCCCGTACACTCGGTTTACGATACCGATGCTCTACCCCTGAGCTAAGGTGGCGTGTTTCTCAATATTCTACCTTCTTTTACTCTATTACTTAAGACCCGACTCTTTCTACCATTACCCCTATTCAAGC
>JBBTZC010000041.1:0-4443 GCA_038078495.1 Patescibacteria group bacterium
GAATTGGTACCTTAAACAACGAGAGATAATCGTTTCTGGAACTTTATGTAATTCTGTTGTCGCCAAAATAAAAATTGCGTGGGCCGGTGGTTCTTCGATTGTCTTTAGTAACGCATTGAAGGCTTCTTTGGTGAGCATATGAACTTCGTCGATAATGTAAACACGGTACTTCGACCGAGCGGGGGCAAAGGCAATTTTTTCTCTTAAATCACGTATCTCATCGATCCCCCGATTACTAGCAGCATCTATCTCAATCACGTCGACTGACTGGTTGTTCTGGATTTCTAAACAAATTTCACATTCACCACAAGCTTCAACACCTTTCTTTTTTCCAACGCAATTAACGACTCGAGCAAGTAAGCGAGCAAGTGTTGTTTTTCCCGTTCCTCTTGGTCCGGAGAAAAGAAATGCGTGACCAATCTGGTTGCTTTTAAGCATGCTTTCAATCGAGCCACGGATATGATCTTGACCAACAAGCTCGGAAAATTGGTTCGGTCGGTACTTTCTGTATAGAGAACTCATTGAGTTCTCTTTTCTTTTGTTGGACACAAAATAAATAAGGAAGACATCGTGTCTTGACTACGAAAAAAACTTTTTGAGTATAATCAGCATCGTGTGATTATACTGCCAAATTAAGACGTAAATATCAAAGGGCGATTTGCTAGTTGTCTTGTTTTATAACAAACCTTTCCCTGCTACGACAGCAAGCAGTTCGTCTGCATTGCTAATTGAGCGTCAACCGCTCAATATAAGTTTATGGTCAAGGAGGGAAATGGCCGTTACTAACGCTTACGAGCTACAAGCGAGTATTCCGCGGTGTTGCATAAGTATATAACTGGATTCTTTAAAGCTCTGTTGATAAACTGTTGGTAGGAGGGAAGATAGCTGTCACCAACGATGTCGTTAAAGTTTTAGCCAAGAAAAGCGGACAACCGCCATTTCGCGCTCGAGCATACTTGAAGGGCGCTACAGATATTATCGGGACGTGCTTAGCCGAAGGAGATAAAGTTGAGCTGCCGGGTTTTGGTGAGTTTAAACTTTTACGTCTTCCGGCTCGTAAAGTTCAAACTAATTTAAACGGCAAAAAGCAAACAATTACATTATCTGCTACGACGACACCGGATTTTACTGTTGACGACAAATTAAAACCGTTGGTTGGTCAGCCAACCGAAGTAGCTGAGACTAACGTCGAACAGAATTTCAGAACTGGCTCGCTCCAAAACCGAGCCTCTGAAGTTCAGTTCATCGAGCTAACAGGTAAGACGATTCCCAAGGAAATTCTTTCGCAAATACCTGAGGTGCTAGCCCGTAAGTACCAGGCCGCTCCTTTTGCTCTTGAAGGAAAGACGTTATTCGTTGGCATGACAGACCCGGAAAACGAAGAAGCATTCAGCGCTCTTCGTAAGGCCTCCGGTAAGATTGTTAAGCCGTTTATTACTACGCGGGACGACGTTAATCACATACTCGATCAGTACACTTCATTGCAGTCTGACTTGAATGAATTAGTGGAATCTAGCGAAGAGTTAGAGACTGTTGACGAGAAAAAGGAAGAGAAAGACAAGCAGGCCGATGAGGAAATAACCGAAACCTCGCCGGCGGCCAAGATTGTCGCTTCTCTCCTTAAACGAGCCGTCCGCGAGAAGGCCTCTGATATCCATATTGAGCCACTCGAAGAGGAGGTTCAGGTTCGTTTTAGAGTAGACGGTGTACTTCGTAAGGTCTTAACTCTGCCTAAGCAAGTCCAGGCCGGAATAGTATCTCGTGTAAAAATACTTTCCAACATGAAGATCGATGAGACTCGCCTACCCCAGGACGGTCGAATCCAAATAATGCTAGATGGAGATAAAGTAGATTTCCGTATCTCAACTCTTCCAACCGTTAACGGCGAGAAGGTTGTTGCCCGTGTCTTAATGCACTCTAAGGGCGTAATGAGTTTTGAAGATCAGGGAATCCAGGGCCGTAATTTAGCCTCCATAAACGACAATGTTAAGAAGGCCCACGGTATGATTCTTGTTACTGGCCCGACTGGTTCAGGTAAATCTACCACTTTGTACGCAATAATTAACAAAATTAAATCTGATGATATTAACATCATTACCATGGAGGACCCGGTTGAGTACCGAATGAGTCAAGTCAATCAGAGTCAGGTTAACGCCAAGATTGAATTTACTTTTGCCACCGGACTGCGCTCGATTTTGCGCCAAGACCCAGATGTAGTTATGGTAGGAGAAATTCGTGACCGGGAGACGGCAGATATTGCTATTAATGCTGCTCTTACTGGTCATATCGTTCTATCGACATTGCATACCAACGACTCCGGTGGTGCCATTCCCCGATTATTAGATATGGGCATTGAGCCGTTCTTAATTACTTCGTCTCTTAACGCGGTGGTTGGTCAGCGTTTGTGTCGTAAGATTTGCGACAAGTGCCGTCAAGAAGCAACGATTAAACCCGAGGATTTAGAAGTAGTCAAATCTGAGATAGAAGCTCTGCCCGAACCAGAAAAATCTACAGCCCGAAAAAGTAACAAATTTTATATCGGGAAAGGTTGCGACGCCTGTGGTAATAGCGGCTACACCGGCCGAATTGGAATCTATGAAATCCTTAATATGTCTGAACCCATTAAGCAGCTTACTCTTAAGCACGCTAGTACAAGTGAAATTATGACTTTAGCCAAACAGGAAGGGCTCATCACGATGAAACAAGATGGCATTCTCAAAGCCTTCCAAGGGCTAACAACTATCGAAGAAGTCTGGCGCGTCGCTCGAGACTAGAATGCCGATCTACTCCTACCAGGCAAAGAAACCCGGAGACTTAAAAGCTACCAAAGGTGAACTGCATGCCGAAGACTTAGGTCAAGCAAACAAAGCCTTACGTGCCCAAGGCTTGATCGTTTTGCATATATCCCCTTATGAGGAAAGGTCCCACTCACTGTTAAGTTTTAGTTTCAAGCGTAAAAAAGTTCCCCTTAAGGAAAAAATCATCTTTTCTCGTCAGCTCGCCGTGATGATTAAAGCTGGGTTATCCATTGTTAAGGCCTTGGAGTCGCTAAGTCGTCAAACTGAGAACGAATATTTTCAGGAGACTATCCGTGATCTGATCGAACAGGTTAGGGGCGGAACGGTTTTGTCCAAGGCTATGACACGACACCCCAAGGTATTTACTGATGTATATACGGCTGTTATTAAAGCTGGGGAGCAAACCGGTCAACTTTCAGAAGTCTTGTTAAACTTAGCCGAACAACAGGAAAAGGAAGCTGACCTTATTGGCAAAGTTAAGGGTGCGATGATCTACCCGGCAGTTATTTTTTGTTTACTTATTGCGGTTCTAGTTCTAATTGTTGTCTTTGTTATTCCGTCTTTGCAAAGTATATTCACAGAATCTGGGGCTACCCTACCAGTGCTAACACGTCTTTTACTTGGTCTAAGTTCGGTAATTCGCGGTTACTACTGGATTATTGTTCCCGCAATGATTGGTTTGTACTTTTTGCTCAAGCTTTGGGTTGGTACTGTTCCTGGTCGAGAGATCTACGACAAAATGAAATTCACTCTGCCGATCTTTGGGGGTCTGACAAAGAAAGTTTACATGGCTCGTTTTGCCCGAACCATGGCGATGTTAATCAAAGCAAGTTTGCCGATTCTGGAGTCTTTAGAGATTATCCGTAAAACCATTAGTAACGTTCACTACGACCGAGCTTTTGAGAGAGTCCAACACGAAGTCGAATCAGGTAAAACAATGTCTGCCTCCGTCAGTAAAGAAATTCTTTTTCCGCCGATGGTCAGTCAGCTCATTAGTTTGGGTGAAGAGTCCGGTAGCATGGAATCTGTTTTACTAGATGTTGCTAATTTTTACGACAAGGAAGTAGATACGATGTCAAAAAACTTAACTACACTGCTTGAACCAATCATGTTAATTGTCATGGGTGTTGGTATCGGATTTGTAGTTGCCTCGGTCCTTGGACCGATTTATAGTTTGGTAAACGCATTCTAGAAATAACCTGCGGTTGGCTTGTTTGACCACTCACAGAGGCAGAGTTTTTGCGGCCTGCGCCCGCCTGGCTTTAGAGAGAACCAGGGGGCTAACTTGCGAAGCCGCCCCCTAGGTTCTCGCGCTCTTTACCCCCGCACGCTACCCTTCGGGAAGAGGAGAAAAACCGCTCGCTGACCTGCTCTTGATGGGTCATGGCTTGCGGTTTTTCGGCAGGAACACTATTAATATTTAGAGGATTAAGTCATTGATTTTTTGACAATAATTTGGTACTATTTAGACCTGCCTTAGGGCAAAATCGCACGCGAGGTTACACAAATTGGAACGAAAAGCACTTTACTTCCTGGTAGTCGCCAGCATTTTGGCCGCCTTCGCCTTCGGTGTTTTGTTTTCGCAAAACGCCTACGCCCAGGGCCCTAACGGTCAACGACAACTCCCCTTCTTCCCCGCTCAATC
>JBBTZC010000042.1:0-6366 GCA_038078495.1 Patescibacteria group bacterium
TATTCATTGCACCGGCAGTAGTTCCGAGAGCTCGAGGCCAATCTACTCGACCAAAAGTTCTTTCAACTACATCTCCCATCTCGTCATGCATTTTATCTATTGCTTGGAACGGATCCCATCGTGCTATCTGCATTTCTTGCTCACCTCCTTCCTCAATTTTTTGGTTATTTGCTTGTTGGATTAATTTAGGGGCTCCTTCAACTAGCTCATCAAGAGAGCAGTTAAAAAAGTGAATCATACTTATTAGTAGCGGAAAGCTTGGCAAGTACGCGCCTTGTTCTAAGGAGATGATGGATTGGCGAGAGATACCAAGCTGACGAGCTAACTCGTCCTGGCTTAAGTCTTGGGCTTGGCGCAGATCTCTTAGAAGCAACCGTAATTCCGCTGACATTTACCTATAATGTAAAGGAAACTTTACATTGGGTCAAGATGTAATTGACTTACTTGGGCTAGTGTCTGATCCCGACCTTATCCTCGATCACTTCAACACGCTGGCGTAAATTGGTGTTGTCGGTATCGAAAACACCAATAACCATATTAATGTCTTTTTTGGTTTGGGCGACATCGATTCTAATCTTTTTGATATCTTTTCTGATTGGCGCAAACTTCTGTTCGAACTTCTCTTCAAACTTCTGTTCAAATTTCTCTTCAAATTTCTCTTCGAACTTCTCATCAAACTTCCTATCGAAAAGTTGCTCTATGTTTTTGAGATCAGTGTTACTCAACATATTTTCATCCTAGCACTTTGCTTGGAGGCAACAATGTATATACTTACTCATATTTGAGCGCCGTAACCGGGTTCTTGCGGGCGGCACGTACAGCAGGTAGAAGACCGAATATTACTCCAGCCACAACACCCATACCAACGGCCATCATAAGAGTTGAGCCAGTAATTGCTGGTTCGAGAGGGGAGAACTTTGCCGCCAAATATGAGGTAAGTGCAGCTAATCCTATACCAATTAATGATCCAATCAGAGTTAGGAGAACAGATTCTATTAGAAACTGAGTTAAGATGGCGCCTTCTGTTGCACCAACTGCTTTACGAATTCCGATTTCGCGGGTTCGTTCGGCTACTGTAACTAGCATAATGTTCATGATCCCAATACCTCCTACCAATAGAGAGATGGAGGTAATACCTATAACCATATATTTCAAGACGTTGATGATTTTATCGACCGTCTTAAGAATGTCAGACGGCTTCATTACTGTAAAATCAGTTGTACCGTGTTTGGTAGTAAGCGCTTCTTTCACTTCGGTAATGGCTTTATCTACGTCTTCAACCGTCTTTGAACGGACAACAATACGGTTTACTTGAGGGGATTTATTTATCTCGTTGGCAACCGGTGCGGGAATGAGAAACATCTCTCCCTGGGCGGAGCTAATAGTTAGAGATTGGTCAATTTTGAATAAGCCGATAACCTCAAACTTATCAACTCCAATATTCATCGCTTCACCTACCTTTACAGCGAGTTTATCAGCAGCCACTTCACTTATAACGATAAAGCGATTCTTCTTGTCGAGATCTGTTTGCTCGAAGTTACGACCGGAAACAATAGTAATGCTAAATAATTCTTCCGCTCCTGGGGTAATACCAACCGGCATACCGGTCAACTTCTTATCACCATGCGTTGCGAGCCCACCAATAAAGACCGCGTAGTCGATAACACTCTCTATTAATGTCGTATGAGCTTTAACGTAATCTATGTCATCAACTAAGAGAGTTGATGGTGCTGCCTGAGCGGCAAAATTTGGCGTACCGGAAGAGTCAGACTCTCCTGGCATCACAAGAATCGTTCGCGGGCCAAAATCTTCAACGAAGCCTCCAATTTGGTTTTGGACGCCTTGAGCAGCCGCTAGCAAGGTCACGACGGCATAAACGCCGATAACTATGCCAAGCAGTGTCAAGACACTGCGCATTTTGTTGTTCCAGAGCGACTTAAGCGCCGTTTTGAAGTTTTCCAGTACCGACATTATTTTGCCCCCACTAATTTGTCGCTAACGATTTGGCCGTCATTCATCTCGATAATGCGGGTGGCATATTGGAGCAAGTCAGGATTATGCGTCACCATTACGACTGTTGTACCCTTTACGTGAATTCGTTTGAAAAGCTCCATAATTTCGGTGCCGGTTTTCGAGTCTAAGTTACCGGTGGGTTCATCAGCGAGAATTATCTCCGGCTCGTTAACTAACGCGCGGGCAATGGCGATGCGCTGTTGTTGACCGCCAGAGAGTTGGTTTGGCCAGTTGCGACGCTTATTCCACAGATCAACTTTCTCAAGCGCCGCTTGAACCGTCGCAACAGGGTTGGCTGTTCGGCCGTACAAAAGCGGTAACAGCACGTTGTCAAAAGAACTGGTGCGGGGTAGTAGGTTGAACGACTGAAAAACAAAACCGAATTTCTTATTGCGAAGCCGTGCCCGCTGTCGACTCGAAAGTTCGTCGACGCGTGTGCCGTCGATAAAATATTCGCCTTCGTCGGTTGAGTCGAGCAGTCCTAGAGTGTAAAGCAGGGTAGACTTTCCGCAACCGCTCGGGCCAATAATGCCGACGAATTCACCCTTTTTAATCGCAATTGACAGCCCGTCAAGTGCATCAACGACTTCACCGGCAGTAAACTGTTTTCGGGCGTTTTTGAGCCTGAGCATATAGATGTATTCTAGCTCAGGCAGCCCCGTTTAGCTACTGACAAAAGTGAAAAAAAGGGTTATAATTTCTCTCGTGAACGCTCTTCATATAGTAGGAACAGTCCGGCTTGGTGGTGATTTTGCACCGCGTGATCCGGAATTCTATCTGGAGAGCGTCAAGCATATTATTACCGAGGCCGGACTTACAATCGTCGGTTCTCCAACTTTGCACCGATTCGACGAGACCGCCTTTACACTCGCTGTGTTATTGGCAGAATCACATGTATCGATGCATACGTGGTACGAGCTTGGACTTGTCCATCTCGATGTCTTCACTTGCGGCATGACGAAAGACAATTCCGATGCTGCGCGACAAGTTTTTAATCGAATCGCCTCGCTTTTTGATCCGATAATGATCGAAGGGCGGCGAGAGATCGTCCGACATTGACGGGGTGGCTAGGCCACCCCGTTCTTCAGTATTTAGGGTTGACTTCCTGCCCTGTATATGCTAGTGTATCGGCATGGGCCTGAATTGGCTTCGACGGGAACATTTACAACCAAAGTACGCAAGCGGAAAGTTATCTGCCTTAGAATAACAACAATTACGTGCAAACGTATTAAGTCGTGCTAAAGCTACAGCTTCTAACGCGTTTAGCTTTAGTCCGGTCTTAGCCCTCGCCTAAACCCGAGAGCCGTAACAAACCTTAACTCCGATGGAGACTTGTTGCGCCATATTATCGGATGCTTGTCCAAAAGGCATCGTTTGGACACTAAGAATTGATGCTGGAAAGTACAGTGTTTTGTCTGTTTAGAGCTGTATTTTCAAGAGAAATAAAACAAACTAAGCTTGTAGACACTTTGGTCGTTAGTTTTCGGACCCGAGTTCGATTCTCGGCAGGTCCACCACGAAGATTCCACCCTTTACGGGTGGGTTTTTCGTTAACGAAATTCCGAACTTTATTGTGATTTTTACGACACATCTTGCATAATTTTTTTTACGCAGTCATGCTGGTATAAAGGAACAAACGAAACACACCATAAAGTATGTCGGCCTAGTTCTTGTTACGGGACTACTGACGTTCATTGTTCAGTGGGGAGTCCCTTTTGCGGTCGCCGCGAGCGTTGAGCTACAACTTTTTACCCTTGAAGAGAATTCTCAACGAGTAAACGAATTTCCTTTCGGTAGAAAGTATGTTATCGCCCTCGTCTCCCCGACCGAAGATCTAACTAAAAGTCTACCGATCACCCTTACCGTCCGCCACGCGCGAGTGACGGCAACCGATCGGATTCCAAACGACCCAGCCAAATACTGCAAGGATATCCATATTTGCGCTCTGACAGGGCCGACAATCTCGCCCAAGGGTACTGACACCGCGGTTGAAATCACAGCGGTTACTAGCGACGGCAAATCGCTAGCGACGTTCAGCCAGGGGACACCATCGGCCGATAAATCAGCTCCAACGGACTCCGCACAAACTAAGGAACCCGACCTTTCGGCAAAAGTCAAAAGTTTACGGGGGGATCCCGCCCCTTCACTTTTCCGAGACCCAATTTTCGATGGCCTTTCCGGAATAGCGATTGTGTCGGCTTTAGGAGTTATTATCTCATGGCGTAAAAAGAAAAAATGATAACCCGTTTTCGCCTACATTTTATTATTGCTTTCGCCTTGGCGGTCCTAGGGTTAGTTGGCTACCTGTTATTTTGGCGCCCAATTGTGCATTCCGCCAACATTATTGTTGACGGAGATCTTACTGTTGGCCGCCGAGCGGTGGTGATGAAGGGCGGAGCAACGTTGACAGTCAAAGGCAATTTGACGGTTGATGGGGACTTACGGTGCAAGGACGGGCCATTGAAAGTGACGGTAGAGGGCGATATTCTCCTTAAAGACACCATCGCTTGCCAACTACCCACTTCGGTCAAGACAGATGTCCCGGTGTCCCAAGGAATCGCTATTATCGTCGGTGGCTCGGCCGAGTTTGCCTCGAAGTCACTCGTAGCGTCCAATGGTCACGTCCAAATTGTTGAGTCGGAAACAGATCTTTTAAGTGAGGGAGCATTGGATCAAGTTTTTGACGAAACCAGTCAAGACTCTGGTAATGAACCCCGAATTGGCCCGCTCGGTGGGGCCGGTAATGATGCGGCCACTCCAGCGGGAAACGTTAGGCGTCCCTCATCGCCAAGTTCATTTAACAGTTTACCCACCCGCGTCATTTCAGGCAATTCTCCCGCGATCAGCCGGGCGCAGGCGCAAGAGCCAGTCCGGCGCATTATCATCGCCGGGACATTGTATATTGGCTCGTGGGACAGGCCGATCCCGAAAGTCATTGACGTTAAGAAACTGCCTAAGGGTGTAAAGCGGGTCGTAGTGAGGGCATATTTTCCTAATAGTAATGTTGAATTTGCCGATAAAAGTGTGATTTTTTCGCCTGATGGGCAAGACGGTCCGGACATTACTGGCGGGTGTGATATCAACGTGCCCGAACAAGAAAGCGAAGCCGACAAAAAAGCCCGTGACGCAATGCGAATGCGCGTTCAAGCCCGTAATATTACTATTGGCGAACTTGATTTATATCTAGGCGACGGCGGACGGGGAGGGAACGCCACGACAGATGCGGATTGCGACCCGATCGGCAAGGCAATCGCTGGACATGGCGGTCAGTCAGGGAATTTTAAGATGAGTACCGCCGTAAATGGGGCGCTCAAGATTCAAGGGCCGTTCCGGATTCATCCCGGTGTGTCTGGTAACGGTGGGGTCGCCACAGCTTACGGTAAAGACGGGAAAAGTGGCGAAATCGGTGAGAACGGTAAGTCAGCTGTAGCCGTGGGTGGCAACGGTGCTGATAATATTAAGGTCTTGCGTGCTAAAGGTGTGGCTGGTTTAACAAATATTCACATTGACTCCCTCATTGCCGGAAACGGTGGTGACGCCATTGCTAGTCCAGGTGACGGCGGTGATAGTTCGAAGTGCGACACTAAAGGCGGTTTGGCTGGGGCGGGTGGAGCAAGTGCTGGGGCGGGTGGAATAGCACGACTTGATTATCCGAGCGAAGTTCAAGATTTACCAGGAGCTGTCGATCTTGACGGGCAGAATGGCAGTCCGACTGTCGATGAGGCGAAATCTGGCAAAGACGGTCCAACCTGTACGAGCGCTGAACCCGACAAAACAAACGGAACTACACCGACGGACACATCGACAAAAACGCCGACAGAAACTACCCCCAAATCATCAGGAAATACTAACACGGCGCCACCCGACCAAACCCCACTCCCTCCCGCCGCCCAACCGTCAGGATACTTTGAATTCTTGGACGCCCAGTACGAAAGGACCGCCACGCTCCCCAGTGGCTCAAAAGTACATATCATCGTTGCCAGCACCCTTGGAAATCCGGACATGCGGACCAAAATGCCGATTCAGCTTGAGTTTATCGTTGACGGACAAGTAATTTGGACCGGGACAATTCAAGGTGATCCTGCTCTGACTTGCCGTGGAGCCGACGGCTGTAGTATGGATGGGCCGATAATCGACCCCTCCTGGATAAAGAAAAAATTAAAAGCCACTGGCAAAAACGGCGAACTCCTAGCAACATATTCCGAAAATTAAATTTTATCTCGTGACTCCCTGTTCGCTAAGCTCGAATAAAGACCCCGTTTTTATTGTCAGCTATTGACGAGAACCTTTGATACCCGTACCCTAGGTATAGGTACTATGGGAATAGAAAAAGACAAACAAAAAATATTGATC
>JBBTZC010000043.1:0-2367 GCA_038078495.1 Patescibacteria group bacterium
GAGCCGGACAAGATACACCGTTGGCAGTGGATTGGCTGGGATAAGCTACCCCAACCTATGTTTCTACCCCTACAGCACCTCGTCGAGTCTGGCTACTCACCATTTGATGATGGAAATTAAACAAATTATTGGTTGGTATGGAGTGATCGTGATTCTGGCCGCTTATGCTTTGAATAGTTTTGGGATCATCAGCGCCGAGGGGGGGGTACTATACCAATTCCTTAACTTGACTGGATCCTTGGGTATTGTCATTTCCTCTTTCGCCCAGCGCGATTACCAACCAGTTGTGCTGAATGCCATCTGGCTGATTATTGCCCTCATCGGTTTAGCCCGAATTTGGTTTTAGTCTCGACAAATTTGAGAAACTCGTTATACTGAAGTCCATGTCTAGAACAGTAAGATTTGCTTTAAATATTGCTTTCATTATTTTTGTCGCCGGTATTGCCTGGGCAATTGTAGCTACTCGTAACAACAAAAAAGATACGACCACCAAAACCGCTAATACACCAACTCTAGTTGGTACGCCCAGCTCAACAACTGCCCCAGCAGTAACAGCTCCCGCTACAACGACTCCATCAACACCAACTCTGAAAGCAACAAAACTTGCCCCTAAGAAGTCCACCCTGAAGTATCAAATCGTATTCACTGAAGAAACAACCGAAGAAGTTTCATCCAGCGCTTGGGCATCAGCTGGAACAAACACTGACGGTTCTGCTTGGGCTTACGCTCACGCAGAGTAAAAGCCTGCACCTGGCTAGGACCGAAAAGATTTTCGATCTTAGCGTCGGCTTTGGCTGACCAATACGCACATCACAGGAGAAGACAATGGCCAAGAGAATCCATATACCACTTTCCGAAGTTGGTGTTGAGCTGGTCTACGAGCTCGATGCTAATATTCCCGATAGCCTTTTAGAGGAACAGTTCGAGATCGCCAAAGACACTGCAGAGCTTTTCACCTTAGAATCACACATTAATTCTCTAGTGGCGAAACAGGATGCAGTGCGAGATCGACTCCTCGAACGAACAGGACACGGTGTCCGCTACATCACAAAACGCCACGGTCGAAAAAAGCTACCTAAAACCGCCGGCGTCTACGTCGACTGGGAGTTTGATCTTGAGAAAGCTCGGAGACAGCTACAAGAAGCTGGGAGGATAGACATCTTCGAACAAGCGGTCTGCCGACAAACTCCAGGACGGTTTGTTGCCTATCACAAGGAAGGAGATCGTGACATGGTCCTGCACGACATCGAGCTAGCTGTTGAGAGGTTCGGCGTCGAGATCAAGCCATTCCTTCGCCAGGAAGAACCGACCCTACACTACAAGACATTACAGCGCCTTTGTTTTGAAGACCAGATTCAGCTGCGCGGCGTGAAATCAGCGCGTCACACCGTCCAAATCTACGACCACAAGCCGGCCGAAAGCCGAAAGTGACCAACTGCTTCGAGACACACCCCGTTGCATAACGGGGTGTCTTTTATTTCTTCAATAATTCCACGAATACTTCACTCGGAACCTCAACTCTACCGAGTTGGCGCATGCGTTTTTTACCTTTGCGCTGTTTGTCTAGCAGCTTGTTTTTACGAGTGACGTCACCACCGTAGAGTTTAGCGGTGACATCCTTGCGCACAGCTGAGATATCGCTTCGGGCGATTATTTTTCCTCCGATCGCAGCTTGTAAAGTGACCTCGAAGTTTTGACGAGGAATCAGTTCCTTTAATTTCTCTACTAGTCGACGACCGTAACTCTCGGATCTGCTTCTAACCATATATTGCGTTAGAGCATCTATCTTGTCTCCTGCTACCAATAGATCAACAGCAACCAAATCGGCTGGTCTATAATCTTTGAGTTGGTAATCCATAGATGCGTAACCAGAAGTGACAGATTTTAATTTGTCGTAAAAATCACTTATAACCTCCGAGAGTGGGGCTTCATAATGACAAACTACTCGATCAGCAACATACTCAACATTAATAAACACTGCTCGGTTTTGGGCGATTAAATCGCTCACGGCGCCGTAGTGCTCCTGCGGGCAAACAACTTCTAGCTCCACCCACGGTTCGAACCATTGGTCACCTTCCTGTCGGTAAGCCACTGATGGGGTAGTAACCAGAATATTAATATCAAATTCACGATTAAGACGCTCTTTAATTATTTCTAAATGCAGTAAGCCCAAAAAACCAATACTATACCCTGGTCCGAGCGCCTTTGAGCTGACCGGCTCGTAGGAGAGCGAGGCGTCGGAGAGTTTAAGTTTATCCAGCGCCACCGTTAGTTCTCGCTCTTTACCTGGTTCGGGGAAAAACGAGGAGTAGACCATTGGTTTTGAGGTTTGGTAGCCCGGCAAACCGGCGGTAGTCGCGGTAGCGA
>JBBTZC010000044.1:0-1504 GCA_038078495.1 Patescibacteria group bacterium
TAATAATCAACCAAGTATTCCGGAGTTACTTCATAAAGAAGTAGATTCCGTAAGCGACAACGACTAAAACAACGACAACGAGCAGCCATGTCATCCAGCTGCTTTTACCGGTGCTAGTGTTAGCTTCAGGCATTGCTGCAGATCCGCCAGCTGGCGGATTAGCTGGAGCTGGAGCTACTGGAGCCGTTGTGGCTTCTTGTGGCTGACCAAGATTTGCGTCTTCCATATTCACAGCGTCCCAGACGAACGGAAATGTGTCAAACTTTGCTATAATTACGTCTAGACCGTTCTAAGGAGTTTTATATGCGCACCTTAATCTGGAAAATCGTAGACTTCTGCGATATTGGCCTTGTGCTTTTTCCGATAGCCGCAACCTTGAGAGCCTTGCTAATTCAGAGTCTTTCCTCGATGAAAGAAGTCGATCGTCAGCAAAAACGTTGGTCAATGTTGGCTACAGGTGTTATTGGAGTACTCTTGCTAACGTTCGTCATCTTCTTTCGTCTAGACGGTTATGATACCTGGACGAAAGTAGCGATCTACTACTCATTGTTTATGCTCTACAGTTGTCTTTACCTCTTCTATCAATCACTGATGGATTCATGGGTCGAGGAGATGGAGATGCTCGAGCTCAGGTGCAATGAGTTGTTCGGAATCAACAACTGAAGCAGTGCTTCAGTTGTTTTTTAGTGGCGCGCCCGGCAGGGGTCGAACCTGCGACTTTGTGCTTCGAAGGCACACGCTCTGTCCACTGAGCTACGGGCGCATATAATCAGCTTTCAGCGATCAGCGGCCAGCTGTCAGCGAGAAGCCGATTGCTGATTGCTGATAGCCGAGAAGCTACCCCAAATTTTACCTAAAATTTGACGGTAAATCTACCGTCTGACGGTTTTTGGAACGATCTTGGGGTAGTCAGAAAGCATCTCTCGCATCTGGTCTTTGGTAAGAAGACCAGTTTCTGGACCAATTTTTGTAACAACTCCTGCGGCGTTGGCCATCCCCCAACGCATTGCTTCGTCGATAGTTTCACCGTAAAGTAGGGCTGCCGTAAACCCTGCGCCGTAGGCATCGCCACATCCCGTACGCTGAACAACCTCGGAGGGAATGATCTCAAGGAATAGTAACTCATGTCCGTCAAAACAGTACGCACCGTTTGGACCGTCTGTTATAACCACAATCTTAACCCCGTAATCGTAGAGCGCTTCAGCTAATGCCGCAATGGACGCTGAAGCAGACAGCTCAGTAAGATGCATCGCCTCTTCTTTGTTAACAAATAGAACCTCAGTAACTGCAAGATATTTTTTTAAAACTGCCACTCCGTCTTTAAGCTGGTATGAGCCAGGATTAAAACTTAGTTTCGCTCCGGTCTTTTGAACGAATGCTAGAACCTTCTCATAGGCAGACTTGTAGTCCTTGCCCATACTAGTCAAATAAACCCAATCAACTGGTTCGAAGTTGGGTAGCTTATACTCACGAGGTTCGTGATAAACAATAAGACTCCTCTCTC
>JBBTZC010000045.1:0-4033 GCA_038078495.1 Patescibacteria group bacterium
TGGGCTACCAATCTATTCCGCAGTTTGTATCGGCGGAAATGGCTACGGCCATCAAGATCGATCGCTTCAACGTCGCCCACAATTTATTATTGGTACTCCAGGCCGTCTTAAAGATCACCTTGAGCGTCGAACACTTCACTTGAACGATGTTCAAAACCTAGTAATTGACGAAGCAGATCGTCTAGTAGATATGGGATTTATTAAAGACATCCGGATGTTAGTTGGGAAATTACCAATTAATCGTCAGACACTTTTCTTCTCTGCCACTATGGCTCCGGAAGTGAAAGATATGGTTCATTCCTTCTTGCACTCACCCCAGACCATCAGCGTCAAAAAACGAGAAACCTCGGTTAACGTTGATCAGGATGTCATTCATTTCACTGATAACTTCCATAAAATGACGCTACTTCATGAACTCTTAGGGAAAGACGAGTGCAAGAAGGTGCTAATCTTTGGCAAAACCAAGCACGGTGTGGAACGGCTTTGTGATTCTTTAACTGAACGTGGTTTTAACGCCACTTCTATTCACGGTAATAAGAGCCAATCCCAACGTCAGAGATCTTTAAATGAATTCAAGGATAATAAAACTCAAATTCTGGTAGCGACAGACGTTGCTGCTCGCGGTCTAGATATTCCAAACGTCACCCACGTTATCAACTTTGATCTTCCTCAAAGTTACGGTGACTATATTCACCGTATCGGCCGAACTGGTCGAGCTGATCAAAAAGGTAAGGCCTTAACATTCGTTAACTAAAAAAGATGACTTACTCATCGAACTCGACCGTTTGTGCTCCGCTATCGCTCCGACAAATCGGGCGAACTGGTCGAGCTGATCAAAAAGGTAAGGCTTTAACATTCATTTAATAAAATGCCGATTCGTAATATTGCCGTAATTGCTCACGTTGATCACGGAAAGACCACTCTTGTTGACGGTCTATTAAAGCAGTCTCACACTTTTCGTGACAACGAAGCAGCCATGAGTCAGACGCTGATAATGGACTCGAATGATCAAGAGCGAGAACGAGGTATTACAATTTTGGCTAAAAATACGGCCATTACTTACAAAGGTGTAAAGATTAACATTGTCGACACACCTGGACATGCAGATTTTGGCGGTGAGGTTGAGCGAACTCTCCAAATGACCGATGGAGCGCTTTTAATCATCGACGCCAAAGAAGGTCCGATGCCACAGACTAAGTTTGTTTTGAAAAAAGCATTGGAACTTGGTTTGCGACCGATTGTGGTAATCAACAAGATTGACAAACCCGATGCTCAAATCGAGAAAGTATTGCGTGAAACATCTGATTTATTTTTAGATTTAGCAACCGACGCTAATCAATTAGAGTTCCCGGTGTATTACGCTGTCGGCCGAGAAGGTAAGGCCTGGGAAAATGCGCCAACGACAGAACAGTTAAGTGCCGACACCGACCTAACACCGATTTTTGAGGCGATCTTGGAGCATATTCCTTCGCCACGGATGGCGCACGACGAACCTTTCCAGATGCTCGTAACCGCCTTAGATTGGGATAATTTTCAGGGTAAATTTGCTATCGGTAAGGTTACCCGCGGTACGGCTGTGCCGGGGAAGGAGGTTTCAATTGGAACCCCAGACGGTTGGCGCGAAAAAGCCAAAATTGACCGTGTTTACAACACTCACGGCCTGAAGCGTTCCCAGGTCGAAGTTGCTCAATCAGGCGATATAGTTGCCATTACCGGACTTAAAAATTGCCGTATTGGCGATACGATTGCCGATGCGGTTGCACCAGAAGCCCTGCCAACTCTACAGATCGCTGAGCCAACTTTGAAAATGGCAATCTCTGCTAACACATCGCCGTTTGTCGGCAAAGAAGGTACACAGCTAACGAGCCAAAAGATATATGAGCGAATTATTAGAGAACTCGAGGTCAACGTTTCACTCAAAATGACTCCGGGAGAAACAGCCGAATATATTCTTTGGGGTCGCGGTGAGCTACACCTTTCAGTATTAATTGAGGCGCTTCGTCGAGAAGGTTTTGAAATGCAGGTCGGTAAACCACAGGTGGTAACTAAAATAATCGATGGAGTACTCCAAGAGCCGGTCGAAGAGCTGACAGTTGATGTGAAGAGTGATTATGCCAGCCCAATCACGGGCGAAATCGGGAAACGTAAAGGAATTTTGATAAGCCAAACAGAGAACGAAGATGGAACAACTCGAATGATGTTCGAGATCCCTACTAGGGGATTACTGGGATTACGCAATTTATTACTAACTTTATCTCGTGGTACAGCCACAATGAACTCGTTATTCCTACGTTTTGAACCTGTTAGTGGCGCAATACCTAGAATGCGTAATGGAGTCTTAATTGCTTCAGAGTCTGGGAAAGCCGTTTCTTACGGTCTTAATAACGCCCAACAGAGGGGTATTACTTTTATTAATCCTCAAACATCAGTTTACGAAGGAATGATCGTCGGGCTTCACGCTCGCGAGAACGATCTGGAAGTTAACGTGACGAAAGAAAAAAAGCAGACTAATGTCCGTGCCGCTGGAAGTGATGACGCCATCGCTCTAACGCCACCGAACATTCTAAGTCTAGAACAGTCAATTGACTTTCTCGAAGACGATGAGCTACTAGAAGCTACGCCAAAATCTTTACGATTACGGAAGAGAATCCTGAACTCATCTTTGCGAGCCAAGGCAAAGAAATAATTCCGCTTTTCATCTAACGCAACCCGGCGTTAACACTTACATTTGCACGTAGCATATGCTACTCCAGGGAATCTGGGTGCCTGAGAGGATTTGAACCTCCGATTTCTTGGACCACAACCAAGCGCATTAGACCACTATGCTACAGGCACCATATCAACTGACTAATTTTAACAAATTTTAGAGAAAATGTCTGGACAAGTGAGTCGAAATATGGCAACATAGCGCTACCCGTGAGTGCGAAACGGAGTTCATAAACAAGGATGGTTCGACAATGACGAAAAGTGTAATCCCCTTTACGATGGGGATCAGGCCGTATAGCAGGAAGGCAACGAATGGCCAACTCGCAGAAAGCGCAGCCGATTTCTTGGTTCCCGGAGAAATCAGAGACGAACAAGAGCTCGCTCAGTGTAGGGAGCAGATTGGCCGTTTCTGTCGAGGGGCAACCGAAATGCTCGACCGCCTCTCTGCTTGCAGGGGGAACGTCGACGGTTTGCTGGCCGAGCTAGAATGCTCACCAGAGTTTGAGAGAACTCTTCGGGCATTGGCCGGCAACGTACCGGAAATCGGCAGGGCGAAGTCGATTCTCACGAGCTTCTGTGCGGAGGTTCGTTCGGGTGTATCAAATGAGGGTCTGAGGAAATCGAAATACTTCGCGCAAGATGGCGAGACGGTAATATACGTCTCGGACAGCCTCAACTTCCGATCGGTTGCCGATTGGATGGGGGAGAGCAAGTTCACACTAGGCGGTAGGGAGTACTGTCTGGTTATTGTGGGCTCTAGCAGTCCCGAGAATATCCGACTAACAAGAGGTCATCCACCCAAGACAGTTTCTGTTCGAAGGTGATGGCGGTATACCCCGGTTAGTCAAAACCCGTTGTTGGTTGAGAGATTGACCACAACAAAATGAGCACCCCGCTCTAATCCCGAATTCAAGGCCGACAGTGCGCACACTGTCGGCCTTAAAAGTTTGTTATGATATATAGGTGAAAAAAGTACTATCTATCGGTGAAGCAACGCTAGATTGTTTTGTTTTTTTGAAAGACGCGGAGGTTCGCTGTCAGATAAACCAAGCTAATTGCATGCTCTGTATTCACTATGCTGATAAGATCTTAGCGGAGAAACTAGTTTTTACCGTTGGTGGAAATGCGGCAAATACCTCTGTCTCCTTTGCGCGATTAGGCTTAGAAAGCCAACTCTACAGTGTGGTGGGAAATGACGACAACGGTAAAAAAATCTTGGAAACTTTAGAAAAAGAAGGCGTCGATCAGCGCTACATACAGCATTTCCCCGGAATGACGAGTTACTCTACGGCAATTGTTTTTCAGGGCGAAAGAAGCCTGATTGTCT
>JBBTZC010000046.1:0-10196 GCA_038078495.1 Patescibacteria group bacterium
GCACCATGTATACAGCACAAAAAAGGTGACCGTTCCCGCAAACATACAGAAAAGAATTTCATTATGGTTATAGCCTGCCACTGTCTGAACTTTGCCGTAGATTACACCTATAAACAACAGGTAAGTAAGAGCGTAGGTAACTGCCGAGAGGACACTAAAAATATTAGTCCAAAAGTAAGCAGTGTCGTAACGGAAAGTGTTAACAACGTTGATCCTTAAAACGTTAAGACGATCGCTAAATGCCGATAGCATCGTAACTCCTTAAGGCTCTTTTCCAGAGATAGTTAGTGACTACCCAGAGAATAATTACCCACGTTATCCCAACTATAAACATTTGGAGGTGGGTGAAAGTTAGGGTCGAAGGCGCAAAAACTGATGCTGAACCGTAAACGGCCATCGGAAATGGACTGAGCAGAAGTATTTTCTGCCAGACATGAGGAAAAAGAGATAACGGTATCATAGCTCCCGAGAAAACATTAAAGACATGGCCAATAGACCAGCGCAATGGAGCGGAGTCGGTGACGTAGAAAGAAATAATCCCAACTAGAACATTGCAGAGTGTAATTATGAAGAAGCCAACAACAAAATAAGCCAGAAACAAGAGAAAATTGATCGGTGTTAGCGCTGCCGAGCCGATCGCTATGCCAATAACGAGCGTAACTAAGGAAACTATGGCCGTAATTGCCCTTTCTCCAGAAAACATTGAATAGAAGTACGGGATAAGGGAGACGGGCTTAATAAGGTAATTGTTAATATCACCTCTTCTAATTAGATGGTTAATAAACCCAGAAAACATTAACCCCGTGCCACCAGTTATGCCGGTAATAGATCTGGCAATTAGGATATAAGATATTATCTCTCGAGTATCGATAGTGCCGTTGGAACTATGGGCAACAGCTATCCAAAACAAGACAAAAAAGCCAACATCAACCGCACGCCTGATGACAATTGCCACCATCTCTAACGGGTAGGTAAAGTATCTTAGTACCTCGAAGTAGAAAACGCGAAAATATAGCCCCATTGCTAAACAGTATACATCTGAAAATCGAACCGTATCCAAACTCAAAAATTCTTTTTGGTAGTGACTTCAGGTTCCAGATCCCGATCTGAGGAAACTGATACTTGTCTCTAGCGCGGAATCTGCTAAATTTACATTGACATGACAGATACATTCAAGAGTATTCTACTGGTAGACGACGCTTTCGATCCGCCAGCTGGCGGAGAGAATTCCGAGGAAACGATAAAATGACGGACACATTTAAAAGTATTCTCCTCGTTGACGACGCTTTGGCGCTGCGTAGTCAGCGACAATTCCGAGGAGACCAACAATAATGACTGATTCCTTCAAAAGCATATTGTTGGTTGACGACGACATGACTCTGCGGGAGATGTACGCAGAACGACTCAAGGCCGAAGGTTTTCAGGTAAACACCGCAAAAGACGGCGAAGAAGCCTTGCAGATGGCAACTGAAAACCATCCAAACATTATTCTTCTAGATATTATGATGCCGAAAATCAACGGCCTAGATGTCTTAAAGAAACTTAAAGAGCAGTCAGACACCAAAGATATTCCCGTCATCGTTCTAACCGCCTTAATCCAAGACCGAGAACGTATGGAATCCGTTACAAGAGGCGCCGATGACTACATTGTTAAATCTGAAACAATGCCTGGTGAGGTTATCGCCAAAGTCCACGCCCTTATCGACAAACCCCGTACAAGCGCCGGAGAACAACCGGCCACGCCATCCGCCGCCTAGAGGCAGGAATGGCCAACGATGATTTAATTCGGCTTCGTGGTGGTAAGCCGCTCATAGGCGAAATTCATTTGCGTGGAGCCAAAAATACCGTACCCAAGAATATGGTTGCGGCCCTCCTGACAGATGAGCCGGTCATTATTCGTGACGTTCCCAAGATCGAAGACGTCGACATTATGACCCGCTTATTCCAACGTATGGGAGTTGAAGTCGAAGAAGTTCGGCCTGGAACCCTCCAGATTATCGCCAAAAAAATGAAACTTCCCACTCGTAGTGATCTAGTAGATATCACCGGGAGAAGTCGCATTCCAATTCTCACCGCCGGACCGCTGTTGTATCGTTTTGGTAAAGCATTGGTACCGAAATTAGGTGGCTGCAATATCGGTCCTCGGCCTGTCGATTTTCACGTTAAAGCCCTGCGAGAACTAGGGGCAAGTTACGATGAAAATGAGGAGAACGGTGTTTTTAAGGCCAAAGGATTACGTGGAGCCAAGATAATTCTTGAATACCCAAGCGTTGGAGCGACTGAACAGGTAATTTTATCCAGTGTTCTAGCCGATGGCCAAACCGAATTACACAACGCCGCTGTCGAACCCGAAATAATGGATTTGATCGCCCTACTACAGAAGATGGGGGCAATTATTTCTGTTGATACTGATCGAACGATCTACGTCGAAGGCGTGAAAAAGCTCGGTGGAGCAACCCATTCCGCGATGCCGGATCGGATCGAAGCAGCTTCTTGGGCCTGTGCCGCACTAGGCACTAACGGCCGAATCCTCGTTCGTGGTGCCCGCCAACTGGATATGATGACCTTTCTAAACAAGTTTCACCAAATAGGGGGAGGATTCGAAGTGAACCGCGACGGTATTACGTTCTATCGTGAGCAGGAGACTCTCTCGCCGATCACGGTCGAGACCGATGTTCACCCGGGTTTTATGACCGACTGGCAACAGCCGATGGTGGTGGTGCTAACCCAAGCGGAGGGCCGCTCGGTCGTTCATGAAACAGTCTACGAGAGTCGCTTTGGCTACACCAGCGAACTCAACAGAATGGGTGCCAAGATTAAGCTCTTCGAGGAGTCCCCGGAGATGATTAAATCTAAATTTGGTAAACGTAACTATCGTCAATCCGCTCAAATTGATGGACCAACAAAACTGCATGGTTCAGAGATGACGGTTCCAGACTTACGAGCAGGGTTTTCATATATCGTCGCTGCCTTAATTGCCGATGGCGAAAGTACAATCCATGGATTTAGCGTCCTTCAACGTGGCTACGAACATTTAGTGGCCAAACTCCAGTCACTGGAAGCAAATATCCTTGAGGTTAAAGCGTGAGAAGCCACTAGTTGCCAGTTGCTTCACAGGATTGGTTCTTCTTTCCAGCTTAATATCGCAAATGACCCAGTGGTGGGAAACTGCGGTGGCGGATTGAGAGCTAAGTAGTTGTCGTATGTTTGAACGGTATTACGATAGCCGGAAATTATTTGGTTATTACCGTTAACCCAGCTCCAAGTCCACCAAGAAGCCGAACCGATACCGCCGTAAACGCTAATTTTCGTCCTGATGTTATTATAATAATACGGGCGAAAAACCTTGCCTTTCTGGCTCAATAGATACGCGTCAATGTTTAAGTCGTCTTCCGAGGCGGAGTTGACTCTGATGTCACTTTGACTAATTAACCCTAGCGCCACTGTACCGTTTTTGACAGTGTAATTAATATCATTTTGCAGAAAAATATTGGTGTTGGTGCTTGGAGTGTCAGGCAGACGGCCGGAAGCAAGCGTTATTCGGGCGCCGACTGTTCCCCAAACCCAAGCATTGTCAGCAACAAAGATCACGCCGTTGGTTGGCAGGGCGCGATTGGTACTCTCCCAAACAGTGCTTTGTATCAGGGAGTTGGCTCGCAAGTGGTTGACGCAACTACCACTGGCTCTACCGTTATCGAGTGAAGCGGTCACTTTACCAACAGTAATAGTGTTGCCGGCATTAAAGCGAATGGCGTATCCGGAGTGGGTTTTTTGTCCCTGGGCATTGAGCAGGGTGGGGAGTAATATCCCGTTGGCCTGGGCGGCTGTTTGCAAATCTCCAAGATCGCTAGTTAATTGGTTGAAGTCAACCTGGGGAACCGGAAATTGCCAGTAGCTTGTCGGTCCGCCAGTGCCCCAAACACCGTTTTTAGTTTGACCGTTACCGCCGAAACAAGATGCGGGAATATAAGTACTGACAGCCGAAGCCACAACACCATTAGCAGTACCGTCGTAGTGGATTCCGCGGTTCGAATGAACCAATCCGTTAGTCGCTTCCGTGTCCCCAAACCACGCTTCAGAATTGGTGACAAACGAGTACTGGGCAAACGAAGGAATGCCTAAGGTCGCGACAACTGTTCGTTTTTCACCGCTTGAGGTGATACCTTCCGAACGGACGGAAACCACAGTATTACTCCCTTGGGGTGGAGTAATGGTAATGTTGTAGCTTCCCAACACTTCTCCTGCCGTATTCTTATAGGTGTGATTGTACGGTCCGAACGGTCCGTTGCCCTGACAGGCCTGCCCGTCGCAGTAGTCAAGATTGTTGTGGGACAGATGCCAAAGATAATAGTTTATACCAGCCTCAGCAATGCTTAGAGCTTGGTTGGATTTTACTTGTCGTTTGACAGTTGAGTAATTACTAAAGTTTAGCGACATAATCGCTCCAGTTGTAATTAACATTACGGCCGCAAAGGCCAATAGCATCGGTAGGAAATAGCCAGGTCTACTTTTAAAAATGTTTTTCATAGGTTTGTCTTAAAATTACGCAAAGTTATCTTCGTTGTCACGATTATGGGGGTTTGCAAGACGTTACTGGCGTCAACCGCGCTTAAGGTTGGCTCGACAACTTTGATACTGGCAATAGAAACCGGAAAATTGAGAAGGGCGTTTTGGTCGTTATAGTAGCGGAAGACGGGGTTATTGACGGAATTTGTTGTTTTACCAATTAAGGTATAGTACTTAGCGTCACCTTGATTATAGGTATAATTTGGCGCCGTTCCGCTGGGGGGAATAACGGAGTACTTGATTTTGGTGTTTTCTAGATAAAAATTGATCTCGCTGGGAGCGTTATCAGCCACATTCGGATAACCGCGAATTTTAAAATTTGTTTCCGTAGCTTGGAGGATTACCGTTGAACTACGCAGTACTCGGCTTAATCTATCTACCGCCAAATTCAGCTCTGTTTGAACTATCGCTTGGGTCTCAACCAACCGATTATTGGCGTAGCTTTTAAGGATAGTACTGGATACAAGACCGCCAAACAGGGAGACAATAAAGATAACAACAATTAATTCAAGCACAGAAAACCCCGCACCATGCCTTGAATGCTCCACGGCGAAATATCCTTTCGGGTTTCGCTTCACGGCAAAGCGCGGGGCAAGTCCTTTTCTTTTTAAACTTTTCATGGCGAAACTATAAACCCGTTAATTTGGGTTACTATTTGACCGTTTGAGTTTAGTAACAGATCCCATCCACCAGTTACAGCTCCAGAAAGATCGAACGTTGCCGTCACCGATTGTTGGTTCGGATCAACGTTGGTAAGAGTGGGGAGAATATCAGAGCTACCTGCTTTACGAAGAAGTACGGTCGTATTACCCGTAAAATTAAATCCTTCTATAACAACCTCAACAGATACCCCGCTCGTACCTGATGCAGGACTGACACTCACGATACGTGGCCAGTTAGTGTTAGCGGTGACAACCATCGTTACGGCAAGAGTGGCGCCAGGACTGACGGAAACATTCTGATATGGACTAGTACTAACAATAAAGTAATTTCCACCCACGGTGATACTATAACTATCCCATTCGATATTACTAAAGGTTGCTTGACCACCGGTGGCAGAATAAATATTTTTCGGTGTATCGGGATTGGTGGCGGTCAGTTTGGTTGAGGTCGCTGTTACCCCAAGGCTGACGATCGGTTGACCTGTCTCGTCAGTCAGCGTTGCGGCCATATTAGATAAGAGATCAATTGCCAAGGTTTGAATAGTGACTTGCTGAACATTAATGTCCACATCGGGCTGGATTTGGTTAGGGTTCTGACTGGTTCGACTTGTAGTGAAGTCCGTCGAGTACCCCGTTCTGGTAGCGACGATATGATACCCGTTTTGATTATCGGGCAACAGATTGGCGACAAAAACATAGCCTTGGTCGTTCGTTAAGCCTGTTAAGGATACACTTATAGGAGCGTTCTCAATGGTCACCGTTGCCCCAGCCACCGGCAAGCCCTGGGCGTTAATGACCTTAACAAGCATCATCCCCGTCTGAGAAGGCGTCTCAGCGGCTTTAGCGGCGGCGTTAGAGGAGAGTTTGATTAGAACAGTCGGTGTGCCCACTTTCAGCGCTTCGACATTAACTCGTTTGTAGTCGACTGGCACAACATCAAAAGTGGCAGAGGTGCCGCCGTCAGTACAGCTCCAAAGGTTGGGATTGCCTTCGACGGGAATGACACAGCCGTCAAATGGATCGTCTATGAAAATTATTGCTGTATTGAGAGTAAAGCTTACGCCACCGCGAGTAACTGTTTGGCTATCGGGAATATTGCCTTGGGGGAAAATCGTTCCATTTTGCGTTGAGAGCGAGTCGTAAGGGAGGTTACGTAGGTATTCCAGCTGTTCATTAGCTAACGCCCCAGCCATAGTTCGAATTTTGCCGGAGTTGGTAGCGTTTAACATTACCAAGAAAGATCCGATCACTGCACCGAAAATAACGGTAATTACAAAGGCATCAATAATTAACTCAATGAGAGTAAATCCGTTTTTTTTACGGTTAGCTTTACGGGAGGAATGGATTACTTTTGCCAAAGTTTCCCTCCTTTGTTACGTCCGGAGCCTCGGCGTAAGTCTGGTAGCCATCAAACAAGGTTTTGGCTTGGTTTAGAAGGTCTTTTACCGATCCAGAAAATTCTAGCTTACTGGAAGGCGTCCAAAAGACTTTTCCGCTAATAGTAGCCGTGGATTTATCGGCGGTTTTAGTCAGGTCAATACTAGTAACAGTGTTCCAGCGAATAAAAGTCTTTAATTTTGTTAGGAGAGCTAGCGTTGTTGGGTAGTCCCACTCACCGCTTAAGGAAAAATCTGTTCCTGTGCCAGTACCCGAACTAGTAATGATCGGTTGTGTTCCTCCCGAGGAGCCAGATCCAGGTTTTATATCATTCTCATCAGTTGGCGTAGCAGGAGCTGCAACCTGAGCTGCTAAGGCCCCTTCCGAGAAAGGAACGGTGATGGTGGCATCTAATCCCAGACTCTTGGTGAGGCCATCGAATTGCAACAGGAGTAGATCGGCCGAAGGTGAGCTAGGTAGAGCGCTATTAGCAGTATCATATAGGTCAGCTATGGTCGCTTTGGCGGCTACCAAGTCCTTGACGGTAGATGCTTCTGCCTGACTGGCTTTTATCTGCTCTGCTAGGGTATTGGATTGAGCTTTATTTTCGTTAAAAGTTTTAAGTACAGGAGGGAAGAAAACCCAGATGATTGCAATAGTGATAATCAAAAACAGGCCGGTTATAACAACGAAATATTTACTAGCAAGTAAGTGATGCATTTTATTTTTTAGCTATTGAGACGCTGATAGAGAAAGTATAAGTTTTATTAGTTTCGGAAGCAGACTCGGTTAGACTTGTGATGCCGGCACTGGTAATTAGTTTGTTTGTAGCTAGCTTGTCTTTGAATAAGATTATAGAGCGTCGATCTGCAGACTCACCACTGATAGTAGTTGTTGGGGGTTTAGTAGTGTCGCTACTTATTTTGATTGAAGTTAAATGTGTATTGGAGGGAGTAGATTCGGCAATGGCGTTTAAAACCAGATTCCAGTCATAGCTTAACTTGTAAGTAGCGGCGCTTTTAACCCGACTCTGGACGAACGCAGCCTGGCTTATGAGCGTTTTATCTTTGTTCTTTTCGGCAGCCAAGCGATCTATTTCAGCCTGTTGGCTACCTAAATAGATTTTCTGGGTGTAGTTGTAGGTTGCTAATCCAGCTAGCCCTAACACTAAAGCAGAAGTAATAACAATATAGGCAAGGGTTACAACATAAACTAGCGACTTCAGGCCCTTACGTTGCTTAATCTCTGGTGGTACTAAATTAATCATAAAATTACTCCGTAATTTTCAGAAAGCTCGCAGACTCCGCTGCTCACTATATTCGCTCCGCTCATTTTTTCACTTACGTTCAAAATCATCCTCCTTAATTCGTTATTCATAGTCTCTCATTGCTAAACCAATTGCGTCTGCGAAGGTATGAGTTAACTCTACAGGAACTGGGAAATGATGGGTATCAACATTCTTAAAAGGCTCGGCTAGAGTCGTCGGTAAACCAGTTTCTTTTTGGACAATTTCAACGACATTGGGAATCCCGGCACCGGTACCAGAAACAATGAGCTGTTCAATCTTCAGTCCTGGACAGACTCGGTTTTCAAAGAACTTGGTAATGTGCACCAACTCGTCAAAAACTGGCGCCAGACGCTCTCGTAGATCGGGAACGGGCGCTGTAATAGTTTGGGCAATTGTGTGAGTGCCCCAAGGAACAGTCGAAGTTACACGTAAACTTTGGCCTTCCGCTACCGAGGCGCCAGTTCCCCCAACACCCATATCAACAACTATCCGAGCTTTTTGATCGTTACTGGGCATGACCGAGCGGATAATCGCCCCTGGTTTGATATCAATTCCAGATAGTTCCAGATGAGCTTTCTCACATAACTCAACTATCGAATTAACTAAAGTCTTTCTTGTCGCGGCGGCAAAAACTGTAATTTGCGGTAAGTTCGGTGCGCTCGGTTTGATGGGAGCCTCCTTAGCAGATTTTATGGAATCAGCATCCAGAAGTTTGCTAGCGGTAGCCTGATCGATCGGCTTACAGTTACTAGAAACTTTTTCGTAATCTATATGGTAGTCTTCGGGGTTAATAGATAATCGTTCGGCAAGTTCAAAAGGCAGAGCTTTCTCAAGCTCACTTGGTGGAAGATCGGGCATTGTTAAGGTTGCGGAGAAAATAACAGATTCCGGCAGGGCAAACATTGCTTTGCGAGTGGTGATGGCGTGTGGCTTGGCAATTCTCATCGCTTCGTCAACTGTCTTTGCGATTTCGTCTATATTCTCAATTTTGTCAATTTTCCAAGACCCAGGCGGGATATTTGCTAGATGCATTCCCTGCAAGCGAAAACGCTTACCTGAATGCTCAAGACTAGCAATCTTGACCGTCTCGTGACCAATATCTACACCGACGACTACCTTACCGATCTTGCCCTCCGCTTCCTATGTCTGACCGCCTGGCCGCCTCTAGGTCAACCGAAAAATCGCTCGTTAATACTCGCTCTTTATCAACACCAACAACAACTTGTCCCAAATTCCCTCCCTAAGAATTAGTATCAAGTATCAAGAAGGAGGGGTCAAGGTCGGCCGACACAGATGTTTTCGTGTATAATTTAAAAAAGGCAATGAATAATACAATACTTACAACAGAAGACTTCATCCTTTACCTCCTTAAAAAGGTCGAATCAGGCAAGCTAGATAAAATTCGTCTAAATAAGCTAGCATTTTTCGTGGAGTTTGGATATCTTTTTAGAACTCAAAAACCCCTATCAGCGGCTAACTACGCAGGCATAGACAATGGCCCGGTGATAGATGGTTATGCGCAAGTTTTAGAGAAGATGGAGAAGAGCAAAAAGATCTTCATGGACGGATATAAAATTAGACCTCTAGCTGATCCAAAGACTAATATCGCGGAAGGAGTCAGGAATATTATTGACCCCCTCATTAGTAAGTACTCGCAGCTAACCACGAAGGAATTAATTTCCTTGTCACATGCAACCGACTCATACAAGATTACTACCGACAACGAAAGGAATATGGGCAAGCGAATCGACAAAGAGCTTGCCGCTCTTGAAACATTCTTTGTAGAAAGTGAGACAGAAGATGGGGAGCTTCTGGACTTACCGAAAATAGATAGATCGAAACTTATCCCCTATGAGACCCGATAGCTCATATACCATTGTTCTCCATGAGACGTTTCAGAAGACTCTCAAAAAAAACTTGCCAACGAATTTAAAAAATACTTTCAATCGTAAGATTGAATACCTTGCGGCCAACCCTCAGCATCCAAGTCTGAACACAAAGTCATATTTAGTCAGCAGAGCAAAACTTAAGGAACTTGGTGTCGACGAAGTCTGGGAGTTTTATATTAATATGAGTTTCCGTTGTGTTTTTTACCTAATCCATGGGGAAAAGCTGATGATTTTAGCTTATGTCGGAGATCACGACAAAGTAAAAAAGAAATACAATTAATTTTCGATAAACGAAACTGGCAATGCCCTGCATTGAACCGCTTAGTTATTGGGCGTATGATTACATCAGATGGATCAATTTAACGAATATCTACGGACATTTGGTTGGGGGATAACCGGCGCGATTACAATGGC
>JBBTZC010000047.1:0-4460 GCA_038078495.1 Patescibacteria group bacterium
TCATCTTTTGCTGGACGGTACTCAATTACCAATAAATTCTTATCTTCTCCTAATTGGTTTGCCGCTAAGCCCATACCAATATTCTTATGCATTACTAAAAGCATACTTTCCGAGAGTTCTTTTAGTTCGTGGTTAAAAACCGTTACAGGTTTAACTTCCTTGCGCAGTATTGGACCGTAAATAATCCTCACCTTCGGCGAGTTCATTTTCTCATACTAGTTATTCGAAATAACACGGACTTTTTTCATGCGGATATATCTTACTCTATCAGGTTAGAAATGTCGAGGGTAGAAGAATGCCCCTCGGAGATTTCCGAGGGGCAAAAAGGAGCGTCCCAGTAGCTATCCGACGGTCGTTCTGTTTAGATTTCGAGCCTCAACTTCGGCTAATGCCAGAATTTCGCCGTAGACTGCATGGAAGAGTCTGGCCGCCTCTAACGACTCCGCATCCGTAGGTGTAAACAAATCTGGCCAGGCCCAGAACTCGATCGCTCGTGTTACCTGAATCTTCCAGCCGGACGTGTCGTTTCTTGGCGAACTTGCAACCTGGAACCAGACGAATTTTTTTGCATTTTCGGGCCGGCCGCCAGGGCTATACGCCAACTCGAGCGCCGGCAACTCTTCTTGGCTATCATCATAAACCAAGAAGAACCGATTGTGATCCCCTATACGACGATAACTTGAGTAGCGACCGATGATGGGACCGCCAGTCGTACCAGGTTTCCCTAGCTTTTCAAAGATCTCTTCGAACTGCCTCTTCAAACTCACACTTCACCTCCTCAGGTTGTGCTAGTCAGAAGTTTATAGAGATTCTTGAGAAAGTCAAGGCTTTTTCAGTCAATATCCAAATGCCAGGCGGGTGGCAAAATAGAGGCAATTTTATTCTTGAGCGAGTTTTGCGGTTGCTTGGGCAGGTAAATCGTAAACCTACCGTGATACATTCCCCCGGAACGGTCATCAACTTCGGGAAACGAAATATCTGCTTTGGGTAGAATTTTTAAAATTTCGTCAGTAATCTTTTCTGCTTGTTTGAAAAGTTTTTCAGTCGTGCTGGAACTACCACGAACTACGATAACCGCACCGTACGGCGGTAAATTAAGTTGTTGACGATTAGCTAGCTCCTGCGCAAAGAATGGTCGAACATTACCCGTTGCGGCAGATGTCCAAACAATAGATTCAGGAAAGAATGTTTGGACAATAATTTGTTTCGAGCGGTTCTGTAACTCAATCAGAAATGCGAGAAGTCTCCAGGCACCATCAAGGTGTGTTCCTGAAAGTAATCTATCCGCACTTACAACAAAAACCTTATCGAATTTGATATTCGGAAAGCTAAAAATTTTCTCAGTCGCTACTACTACTTGTGTTTTTTGCTCCAAGATCGGTTTATCACTACTTAATTCCTGAATATGGGTATTTTTAAACTTGTTTGTGAGGTAGTTTTTAACAGCAGACACACCATCGCCGATTGGTTTTAAGTTTTCAGACTGACATGCGGGGCAGGCCTTTGGCGTATCCGTCTCAGTTGCGCAGTAGCAACAACGAAGGCTCTGAGCAGAGACACCAGCTGTGCGATGGCAGTTACTGCAAGAAAAAATGTAACCACAGTCTTGGCACACAAGCGCCGAAGCCCAACCACGGGCCATTACTAAAACTAGTACTTTGTCTTTAGAAGTTATGGAATTCGCAATTTCTTCCATTAGGCTCGGTACGATTGCTTCTGTCTGACCACGACGATCAAGAATACTTAACGGTTGGCAAGAGAGTTTGGAAGAGACTAGCCTAAATCTTTTTTCTTTAACAGCCAGAAGATCCTCGGGAGAAACAATACTATCTCCCAAAACCACATTTAAGCCTTCAATCTCTCCACGCAACAAACCAATTTTTCTCGATGTCATAAACGGCCTCAATTGGCTTTTAGCTCCTACGTGGTAGGGCTGGTCAATAATAATTGTGTCACCCGACTGAAGAGGAAAGAAAACCTCTCCCATTGTCCCGATAATGGCCTTCGCCCCTGATTTACTAAGAGTAGTGAGTAGCTTGTTTTGACTTTTTTCTTTTTCGTACCTGAGAATATTTTTTTGGACAGAGGCAGGAACAGATTGGTAGAAATCTTCCTCATAAGAGTTTTGGGAGAATATTAGTAAAACTCTTCCTGTAGATTTTGCAATAATTCTTTCGTAAGCATCCCTTCGTTGTGACCAGGGGCCAGTCAAAATTAACGGCTTAACAAAGTTAATTTTTTTAGTTTCAGGCCATATCTGTGGTAGATCTAGAGCGTGGAATGCAACTTCTGCTAATGGGGATGCGTAGTACGAAGAAAGTTTATGTATTACCTCAATTTGAGAAGAAGAAAAAACCTGGGTATTCTTGTCTAACTTTATAATCTCCCGAATATTACTTTTAATCTCTTTGGGAACCGAACGACTAAACCCAACTACTACCCCCAAAACTCGCTTTCTTCGGAGAGGTACCAGCACTAGACTTCCTACCTTCACATAAGGTACAATTTGGGCGCTTAGAGCGTAGGTTAGTTCCTGTACTTGAGTTCTTTGTTTTACAATTACTTGAGCGTAGAGCATCTACCTACTATTACTAAGTCACAAGAGATGAATAATCAATCGCTTGCCTTCAGCAAGCTCAGAATGTTCACAATTTAGTAAATTGCTCACAATCAACCTCAAAATGAAAACTTCATCGAACAAACAGCTAGACACGCTTCCGTTAGTGGCCATTATTGGCCCAACAAATGCCGGAAAATCGTCGCTTAAGCTCGGAATTGCCTAATATGAGTAAAATAAACTCTTTGATAGATAATACTGAATTGCCGTTAGTGACCTTAATTGGTCCGACTAACGCTGGCAAATCGACTCTTTTTAACCGTATAACAGGCACGCCACAGGCCATTACGGCAAGAGAAGAGTCTACCACTAGAGATCGAGTTTACGGTGACGTTAACTGGCAAGGTAGCTGCTTCACAGCCGTAGATACCGGTGGCTTAGTAGATGCTTCCGACAGAGCCGAAGGCCAAGGAGGATTCCGAGGGCGACAGCCCGACGATAAATCTGAACTTTATCGGGGAATTAGAGCCCAAATGTTCTCAGCGGTTGAGGAAGCTGACTTAATTTTGTTTGTTTACGACGCCAGGGAGGGTCTACAACCACAAGATCAACAGTTTTTGGATAAACTTCGTTCTAGTAAAACCATTTGGTTAATCGGTAATAAGGTTGACGCTCCTTCAGTTGAAAAACAAATTACTAATTTAGATTATTTAGGACTACCGTTCCATAAGATTTCAGCCGTTTCTGGAAGGGGTGTAGGAGACCTACTGGAAGCCATCTGTAAAGCCCTCCCCGAAACTGGAAACGTCGCTAAGGTTGTCGGTAACGAACCCGTAATTGCCTTGGTTGGACGACCAAATGTTGGAAAGTCGACTCTTTTAAATGCCTTAACTAAAACAGACAGAGCGGTGGTTAGCCCGATAGCTGGTACCACGCGAGATATTGTTACGGCAAAACTGGTAATAGGTGACAAAGAGTTGCTCCTAGCAGATACCGCAGGTGTTCGTCGTCGTGGCAAGATTGATGTAGGAGTTGAAAAATTTAGTGTTAAACGAACTCTAGCAGCAATTAACTTTGCCAATATTGTAATTGTTATTGTTGACGCCCAAGAAGGCACAACAAGAGCAGATCTACATTTAATTTACTTTGCTAATAAATTACAAAAACCTGTATTAGTTGTGTTCAATAAATCTGACCTACTTGGTGACCGACCGCTAACCTTCCATCACCATATCGCAAAATTTGATCAGTTGGTTACCTCAGCTCTAACTGGGGAAGGCTTAGATGCCGTTCTTGAGTGGATAAAGAAAAAAGCCCAAGAGAGCCAAGACAAACAAATTATAAAAAAGTAATTTCTAGTAGCTCGGGGAGGCTACTGCTGAAAAATTCTGACGAGGATACAGGACGAGCGCCGATTTTCCAATAATAAAGTTTTTTCCTAATGGTCCCCATTCACGAGAGTCGCTTGAATGCTGACGATTATCCCCCATTACAAAATACTGCTCGCTATTTAAAGCTACCTCATACGGTGTCTCAGGACTTTGGCTAACAATGGTTTTTTCATCAGGTGAAAGGTAATTTTCATTCAGCTTCTTACCGTTAACATATACCTGGTTTTCAAAGATCCGTACCGTTTCTCCAGGAAGACCAACAATTCTCTTGATGTAATTAACATCAGTGTTATTTGGATTTTCAAAAACAATAACGTCACCACGAGCTGGCTTATGGAGGTGGTATCCAAGTTTCTCAATCAATAGATACTCTCCATTATGGAAATCTGGTTCCATACTTGATCCCTCAACTATAAAAGGTTGAGCAACAAAGCCTCTAATTATGATTGCTGAGACGAAAACTATCGCCACAACTTTTAAAATTTCCCAAAAAGGACCGAATCTACTCATTT
>JBBTZC010000048.1:0-9905 GCA_038078495.1 Patescibacteria group bacterium
AAGTTTACCTGCTCGAAAGCCAGGTCGTACAAACTGCATCAGAAATTGAGCAGGAAGTAAGACAAATCGAAGTGCCTACTCCGCCCCAAACAGTACCAATACTACCACCTCTACCCCAAGGCTCGGATACCGGGCAGAGCTCGACCACCCAACAATTCTAGTAGCGCTGATCCTCCTGTCGAAACGAAGGAGTACTTATGGGTTAGCCCTAGGCCGTCAATAAACCCTACCGTATCTCCTCCTCCGACAATGCTTGTTGCCGGTGAGGCAGCGATTGCTTTAGCGATAGCTTCTGATGCTCTTCTGAACGGCTGCTGTTCTATCTTGCCCGGAACTCCGCTCCAGAGAATGGTTTTAGCTGACCTTAAATACTGAATGGTTTGGAGAGTTGATCTCTCTCCGACGTCAAGGATTTTGTCCTCGTCCCAAACGTAATCAACTGGTAGGATAATTTTCCCTTTGGAGTTCTTTAGTATCTCCCCAGCTCGGTCGATATAATCTACTTCGACTTTTGAATTCTTAACATCTACGCCCTGGCTTGCTAGAAAGGTGTTGGCAACACCCCCTCCGACAATAACTCGATCGACTTTCGGCAGTAAGTTTCTAATAACAGGTAACTTGTCGGAAATCTTAGCTCCTCCGACTATCGCAACAAACGGATGAGCTGGATGACGGGTCAAATTAGTGAGTACTTCCATCTCTCTTTCTAGTTGTAGTCCGGCGTAAGAAGGTAAGAATTCCGTTATGGCGACAACAGACGCTGCTTCGCGATGAGATGTGCCAAAGGCGTCATTTACGTATAGTTCCGCGAGACTAGCCAGTTTGCGAGCAAAAGTCCGAGAATTATCTTCCTCCCCTTTAAAGAAACGGATGTTTTCTAACCCTACCACCTCTCCTCCCTTAAGCTCATCTATCGCCTTCTTAGACTGAGTTGAGAACGGGTCGGAGGTAAATAATATTTTTTTATTTGTTAGTGCCGAGAGATGGGTAAATACGGGTTTTAGACTCAGAGCTGGGTCAACTTTTGCTAGAGGCCGCCCCAAGTGTCCACAAAGTATAATCTTGGCTCTGTGGTTCATCAGGAAGAATATGGTTGGTAGTAGTTTTCGTAAACGGTAATCGTCCTTGACCTCGATTGGATTGGTGTCAGTTAAGGGCACATCGGTATCTATCCGCACTAATACTCTTTTATCTGCTAGGGCTGCTTCTTCGAGGGACTTCATACTCCTTAATATATCTCAGTGGTGAGTATATTTCACCTTTGCTATGCTAATTGATGTGATAAAGTCATTTTTTGCTCTACTGCTGACCGCTTCATTATTTTTGTCTAGTTTTGGCGTTGTGGTGTATCGATTGCAGGATCCCAATTTTGTCGTTGAGCAATCTCGCTCGGTTAATCTTTATGGAAGACTGGTCAGTAATATTAGCCAATTTCTACCCACAGACCAGTTGAAAGAAATTGGTCTTGAAAGTGCTGATATAACCGAAATACTGAAATCTGGCATAGGGGGTGAACAATTTTATGAATTTGTTCACAGTGCTCTAAAAGCCTATCTGCCGTGGCTCACGGGCAAAACAGATACTCTTTCATTCTCCTATGAGTTGCGGGATGTTAAACAAAAGTTATCAGCCCAAACGAGCGCTAAACTCCTGTCTAAGTATAATACTCTCCCGGTTTGTACCTCCGTCCAGCTGAGGGATTGGTCGTTTGAAGAGAAATTACCAACGTGTCAGTTGGCGTCCGGCACCTTAAAATCTAAAAGTATCACTAATCTTGCCACTCAAGTCTCGACAAAAATAACAGAAGGAATCCCGGATTCGATATCAGTAAATCAGGCATCTCCCCAATTATTGACTGTAAAAACAAATATCGCTTTGGTGTTTAAGACAATCAATATCCTCTGGGGAGTAACATTATTTCTAGTCCTCCTATTTCTTCTGATATGGCGAAGTTCTGGTTTAATCTCGCTTGGCGTGACGTTTTTGTTTGTCGGGTTGCTCCAAATTGCTTTCAGCTTGGTTGGTTGGGATTGGATAACTAAGACCATCGGAGACTTTGTTGGCGGCTCAGGAGAGGCGAAGTCTATTGCTCCCATTATAATCGACTTAGTGTCGGTGATACTCGGGGCCATGAAAACAGTTATGGGTAATATTAGTATAGGCTTCCTGATCTCTGGCGGAGTTTTGCTAGTGCTGGGAATTATCGGCAAAATTCACCGTTCACCACTAATCCCTAAGGACGTGAGATAGCCAGTAATTGATCAAGCGATCAGTTGCCTATAGAATTTATGATCCAGAGCTGAGATTAGCTTGGCTCGTAAGTGACTGCTTTGAAGATTTCCAATCCAGACAAAATTATTGTTTTGACCCTTAAGAATTCCCGATGAGCGTGGAGAGCTAATGCTTTTTTGCCTATCGCCTGCTAAAAAGCGCTCCATATTAGATTTAATTTGAACCGCTAACGTCTGATCAACCCGAAGGAGGTCTTGTTGGTGGCGATTGCTGCTATCAACGATAATTGTTTCTGGGTGTCCTTCCGGGTTAAGGGTGTCACGAAGAACAAAATTATCTTTTTCGTC
Organism: Patescibacteria group bacterium; assembly: GCA_038078495.1. Taxonomy (GTDB): domain Bacteria; phylum Patescibacteriota; class UBA1384; order 2-12-FULL-50-11; family 2-12-FULL-50-11; genus JANLIQ01. The sequence continues at coordinate 2,580 of JBBTZC010000048.1, forward strand.
TAGCAGGGCTCCTCTAACAAGCCTATTCTTCAGCGGTGCTGTTGGGGTATTGATCGTCAGCCCAGGTAATGGCGCCACTGACTTTCGAGAGACGACTCCGTTTTCTGCTAAAAAGTCCTTGAGCTTTGAGATATTCGGGTACTGGGCTTGAACGATTAACGCCCTCTGAACAGCGACAGGACAGGCACTCACGTCGGATGATAGCGCTAGGGCCATCTGCCAGGACATGGCGTCTTCCCCTGCAAAAGTAACCCTGGCTCGAACTTGGCGACCAGAATTGATCTTCGCCTTAATTTCGTTAATCAGCCGGGAGGCTTGCTGTGAAATCTTTGTAATTTCCGGGGATAGAAAGCTGGGGGTTAAATCTAGGAATAGACTGTCGTAATCAATGACTCCGCCCGTAGTAATCACTCGACGATCGATTAAGTTGATTTGCTTTATTGTTGTTCTGCGGCAACTGACGTTGTTATAAAGCCCGCTTTTAGACGGGAAGCTATGTTTCCCCAACAGACTAGTTATATGAGGAGCGTAAACTAAGGAGTCGTCTCTGGTTAAATGAATTACTTCGATATGTGATTCGCGCGCTAAGTTACGATCAAGTAACCTTCCAACCAACAGAGCAAGCGGTGAATCGCCAACAATAACAACGCTTTTACGCATTGCCTGGCTCCATCTTAGGAAGTTTTAGCAGCAATCTGGCAGACTTTTAGAAAATCCTGGGCCTTGACAGAAGCTCCGCCAATAAGCGCGCCTTCAATTTCTGGGTGACGGAAGAAGTCAGCTGCAGTTGATGAAGTAATGGACCCCCCGTAGATAAATCTTACCAATTGAGATGGGCCGGCACCGAATTTCTCAATCAGTCGCTCTTTAAGTTTCGCAATTACCTGAAGAGTGTACTCAGGTGTAGCCACTATGGCTGACTCATTGGCACTGATTGCCCAAACCGGCTCGTAGGCAACCGTGATTTTATCAAAATTATCTTTCTTGGCGGCCGCAATCCCCTCAAGTAGCTGTTCAGTCACCTTACCAAGTTGGTAATCATCAAAGTTGCCTTGGGCGTCAATCATTTTTTTACTCTCTCCGACACAGAGAATTGGTTTAATCCCCCACTGCAAACAAGCCTGCATTTTTTGATGCACCAGGTCGTTGTCTTCGCCAGCATAGGCTCGACGCTCAGAGTGGCCAACAATTGCGTACTGAACAATGTTTCTAAGCATATAGGCAGAAATTTCACCAGTGTAGGCGCCTTGATCATTTGGCCAGACATTTTGAGCGGCCAAGAATACATGCTGGGGTTTATGTCTCCAGGATTCGACAATCGGTACTAACCAGGCTGTTGGCGGCGCTAAGACTACCTCAACACCTTGGATATCCTCAAGGGATCTCTTGAGTGATGAAGCTAAAACTAAAGAGTCCGAGAGTGTCGGATACATCTTCCAGTTGCCAACAATAAGTTTAGGCATATCTCCAGATTAGATGGTTTTAACTAAACAAAAAAGACCTCCGCACCAGCGGAGGTCTTTTCAAATTAAATTAGAAGTTGCTTAGATAGTAGCGGCTGGGGTTTCGCCACCTTCGGCGGTCTCCTCGTCAGCTGGCTTCTCGGGCATGTCTCCGTCTTCAGCAGGCATTGCACCAGCTTCTGGGGTGACAGGCATCTCTTCTTTTTCTTCTACTGGCATTGGATTCTCATCCATATAAACCTCCTTATCGTTAAAGCAGAAAAATCTGCCGCCCTGTAATGGGCACTTGTCTATTTACAGAGTAACAACTGGTTTGGGGTTGTGTCAACCCCAAAGAATAAATATCCCTCCAGTCGGCAAGAATTTGGTTCGAACGCTTAAGGTATTCCGCTCCCGCGTGAGAGACAGATTCTTGCCGACAGCTTCTCGAGTTCAGTATTTCATCCAAGAACTTTTTCTACCCGCTTAACAGCTTCTTCTAAATCAACGAGGGTTACCTTACCGCTACCTCGTTCTTTGAGTTCTACCTTACCGTCCTGAGCGGTTTTAGAACTGTAAACTAGGCGGATTGGATAACCGATCAGATCGGCATCAACTAATTTAGTACCAGCCGGTTCGTCTCGATCGTCTAGTAAGACTTCCCTACCAGCTTTCTCGAGTTGGCCGTAGATCTTGATGCCAGTCTTGGAGTCTGTTAGGTCTATTATCACCACCTCAAAAGGCGCGACCTGACGTGGCAATATTAAGCCATGCTCATCATTATTTAGTTCTGCGAGAGTTCCTAAAAGACGGCTTATACCTATACCGTACGAACCCATCCAAACTGATTGGCGAGCGCCTGTCGCATCGAGGTATCTTAGGTCGAAAGCATCAGCATATTTAGTACCAAGATGGAATATATTACCAACTTCGATGGCTTTTACTCTCTCGAGGTTTTTCTTGTCTGCTGGTTTTAGCAGATCTTCAACCTCTTTGTTGAACCCGGTCTTCGTTTTATGGTCTACCAGCACCTCGTCCTCACCTGTCTCACACAAGACCTGGAATTCGTCCGAAAGTTCCTTCCCAAAGACTCCCCCACTTGCCTTAACTCGATAGGCATCGAGACCTAGACGTTTGAATGCTTTTAGATATGCACTTGCTGCTACCTCATAGAATTCATGGTGAGACTTCTCGTCAGGATGGAAACTGTATAAATCCTTCATTCTGAACTCTCGTCCACGTAAAAGACCGGATTTAGCTCGTAACTCTTTGCGAAATTTAGTCTGAAATTGGTAGAGGATAACTGGTAAGTCTCGGTACGATTGCACCCCCTGTTTAACGGCAATTGTCATCGGCTCCTCGTGAGTTGCGCCAAAGGTCATATCCGCCTCCGGATCTATATACACAATCTGGCGAAAGTTCTTGTCATCCCATCTTCCGGACTTCTCCCAGGTAGATTTGGGCTGAAGGGCTGAAAAAACAACTTCTGATCCGCCGATAGCATTCATCTCTTCTCTTACGATCTGTTCTATTTTTTGCATGGAGCGAGTCGCAAGAGGCAAAAAAGCGTAGACACCGGCCGCAACCTGGCTGATAAAGCCAGCCTTCTCTAGTAAGTAGGCATTTATTGAGTCCTGCGCGGCCATCGAACGTCGTGTTTTGGTGTAGAAACTGCTTAGCTTCATGAGAAAAGTCGCCCCACCACATCGAAACGTACAAAATCTTTGAACGTCACTACCAGAAACATTAAGAGGATATTCACTTCATTCATTTTTGCTCCTGTGATCAAAATAACCTCCCAAGCACGTCGAAACGAATGAAGTCCTTAAATGTTACGACAACAAACATTAGCAAAATAAAAGCTAATCCAGCAGTAGCAAAGACTGAAAACTGCCGTTCGGTTAGTGAACGTCGAGTAATCCTCTCGTAGGCCAGAACTGCTATGTGACCCCCGTCAAGCGGCAGGATCGGCATTAAGTTTACAACTCCAAGACCAATTGAGATTAGAGCAACCAGTTGGACCAGATAATCAAACCCCATTCTTCTTGCCACACCGGTCAGCGCCCCAACGCCAACTATTCCGGTCACATCTTCAGAAACTTCTTGTTTGATAACAAAATTTTTCACAAAACCGACAAATCCTACGGCCGAAATACCGATGACCCTTCCCGTTTCGTAAACTGCCGCCATCGGAGCTTTGTACCATGCTGATTTGACTTGTCCAGACATGGCAATGGCAATACCGATTGCCCCCTGTCCGGGTGGTGGGTTGACCCTCGGCGTGACTGTTAAATCTAATGTCTTCCCACCTCGTTTGATTGTAACTGTTGCGGTTTGGCCGTTAAGATCGCGTATTCTCCCGACAAACCCATTTCCATCCTCAAGGTGTTGGCCGTTAACGGCAATTATTTGATCATCAAGCCAAAATCCGCTCAATTCGGCTGGGCTACCATAGACAATTTTAGAGACGATTGTAGTCGGTCTCTCCGTTAAAAACGGATTCTTAGAAGCTTCTGGAACGAACGGTTGGAATCCAGTAGCAAACAATATCGTAAAGATTAGCCACGCCATCAGTAAGTTCATTGTTGATCCGGCTACAAGAATGGCAAAACGAGATGCCGGGTTTTTAGACTTGAATGATCTTGGCCCGGTCTTGCCGTCAGATTCACCAAACATTTTCACGTAGCCCCCAAGCGGTATTAGGTTGATAGCGTAAGTTGTCTCGCCAATGGTTTTGCTCCAAAGGCGCGGGCGGAAGCCAAAGGCAAATTCCTCTACCTTAACTCCACTTTTTTTAGCAATTAAAAAGTGGCCCAGCTCATGAACAAAAACCATAACACCAAGTACAACAAGAAATACGAGCGTAGTAACAAGCATCAAACGGTCATTAGTTCTTTTTCTTTTCTCTCAACTAAATCTTTGACTTTTGTATTGAAGCTTGTGATTGCCTCATCTATTTCTTTTGTGAAACGACTCAACTCATCCTCTCGCATGAGTCCAGCGGATTTTTCTTTGGTCGCCTTTTGGTGGGCATCACCACGCAACTGCCGCAGTTGAATCCGGGCTGCCTCACCCTTCTGAGCGACCAACTTAACCATTTCTGCTCGGCGTTCTTGGGAAAGTGGCGGGACACTCAAGCGAAGTTGAGCTCCTTCGTTGACAACGGAAAATCCGAGTTGGCTTGCCCGTATGGCTGTGTCTATAGCTGCGATAACTCCTTTATCAAAGGGGGCGATGATTATCTGTCCCTGCTCGTTCACCGAGATAGAAGCAACTTGGTTTAGGGGCATGGAGCTTCCGTAGGCCTCGACCGGCAAGGTTCCAACCAACTCACCACTAGCTCTTCCTGGTCGCAGGGTACGCAAATCCCCTTCGAGTAGTTGCAAAACTTTCTCCATTTCTTGTTTAACAATAGAAGTAATCATATCAGCCACATCTTAACCAAGAATTGAACATATTGCCATAAAAAACTCTCCCCACTAAATGGTGAGGAGAGAAACTTGGACAGTTGCGGCGCCGAGCCACGAAGCGACACTGCTGATTCCATCTGTTGTCGAACCAATTGCAGTTGAGCTTCCGCTTCGAGCCGTTCCGATTGAGCACCAAGACGTTCTGGTTGCCATCCGGGTTGCGCTTCTGTGCCAGCCGCCATCCGTGTCTTCGCCCTAAAATTGCTTACGCAAAGTATTGGGCTGGAGGCTGTCGTTCACAGCCATTGTTTTTGACATCCTCAATATGTCCTAGCGCCTAGCACCAAGTCTCTTCGTTTTTTACGAAGTTTATCCGTGTACCACACTCCGACCAGTCGTGACCAACCGGACTCCGGGCATTACGGTGACTTAGTTTCGGTAGTCGGCATCCGTAAACGCCGTCATATTCACCTACTTCCGAGGAAAATAATAACAAAATTAATAGATATGGGAATGCCCCACGCCGATTGGCGTGGGGCATTAGGGGGGAAAAGATCCAAGTGGCCAAAAAGGCCAAAGGGATCAAGGTTCAAAGGGACTGGCGGCGCCGAGCCACGAAGCGACACTGCTGATTCCATCTGTTGTCGAACCAATTGCAGCTGAGCCCCCGCAGCGAGCCGTACCGATAGAGCACCAAGACGCCCTGGTCGCCACCCGGGCCGCGCCAAGGTTTGTGCAGAAATACCACCAGGTTCTTATTCTGCTCATCGGGATATTTCTCCCCGAAGCGCAGAGCATCTTCCGGTTCGGGTCGATCTAGACCCAGCTCTTCGAAACGGGCTAGAACTTGATCGCTGGTCGGATCATAGCTGAACTCGACATATACCAGCTTTACGTCTTCTTTCGTCCGGCTAAGTTTGAAGTCGGTAGAAAGAACGAAATCTTTCGCCCGCTGATCGTACTTGTCAACGATGATGTAGTGGCCGGAAAGATAAAGCTGTTCAGCCGTCCGACCATCACCAAGGGTGATTGTGAAAGTTGGCAGATCGTTTGTTGAAGGTAAGACAAGCGGTTTGCTCTTACCTTTGGCCAGCTTTTCCGGCCAGGGATTCTCCTTGCGCAGGTAACGATTAAGCGATTCTAGCTCTTTCTCGCCTTCTGGACCGTTGATTCTCTCTAAGAGAGTTAGACACGGTCCGCCCCAGAATGCGCGAAGCGTGTCGTTGTTGCCAAGCATGCCGGTAGACATAGTTAGCCTCCTCGAAATGTATATTTGCGCTGGCTACCGAGCCAGAACTAGGGGAAATATAGCAAATTTCCGCCAGAAAGTCAACCCGTTTCGCCCTAATAAGCTGATTGGGGTGAGTTACTATTCGTTCTTGACGAACGCTTACTCAAAAATCATAGTAGTATCATTATGCCGGAAGACAGAACTTACGAAAAACTTCTCCAACACGACAAACAGTTTGCTGCGATAATTAAGAACCTCACCCAATCAAGTGAAACCACCTCGCGTCACGAGAGAAAACTCTTGCGTATGGAAATCATCCTTCGAGATTACCGTTATAAGCTTGATGACCATGATAAAAAGTTCAAAGAGGTAATTGAGAAAATAGACAATTTCAAACTCGCTGTTATGGAAGCTCTAGACCATCTCGTTGTCTCTGCTGATCGAGTCGACAAAGAGCGCCTCATCACTACCTACAGAATCGACACTCTTGACGAGCGAGTAAACGAACACGATAAAGAAATTGCTCAGCTCAAGACTAAACACTAACAAATAATTGACCTAATTCCCGAGTTCAAAGCGCGAGAAACGAGAAACTTTTATGTTTTCGCCGATCTTAGTAATCGTCTCGTGGAGTAAGTCCTGAACGGTCTTGGATGGGTCACGGAAGTAGTCCTGCTTGAGTAGTTCGTCTACATTCTCTGGGTTCATCGAAGCGACTTGCATTGCAATATCTTTTACGAACATCTTAAACTCATCATTACGAGCAACAAAATCTGTTTCGCAGTTAACTTCGACTATCGCACCAAGACGACCGCCGTGCACATAGGATTCAATTAGACCTTGGGAGGTAGTTCGATCAGACTTCTTGGCAACCGTAGAAAGGCCCCATTCTTTCAATAAAGCTAGGGCGTTGGCTTCGTTATCATTTGCCCCATCAAGAGCTTTCTTGATGTCGTGCATGCCTAAACCAGTTTGAGCGCGAAGTTTTTTTATTAGTTCGACGTTTGCCATGTTACTTTTTCTTTTTAACTGTCTTTTTTACTGCGGTCTTAGCGACCTTCTTTGTTGCCTTGTCTGCTTTAGGCTTAGCGGTTTTCTTGGGTTTCTCTTCTACGTTTTCTGCTACCGGAGCCTCCTGAGCTTTCTTTTCTTTGGTTGGTAGCGAAACCAGTGCCTGTAGGATCAATTCAACGGCTTTAGCGGCATCGTCATTAGCAGGAATCGGGTATGTGATCTTGTCTGG
>JBBTZC010000049.1:0-8087 GCA_038078495.1 Patescibacteria group bacterium
AATCGGTCGGCTGACCTTTATTGGTGCCATTTTCTTGTCCTTAATTGCTATTCTACCTAACATTATGAAATCTACTACAGGGATCGAAACACTGGTAATCGGCGGTACAAGTATTCTAATCGTGGTTTCGGTTGTTATTGAAACAAGCCGTCAATTGTCGGGACAGCTTTCAATGCGCCGCTATGATACGATTACCTAATGCGGGTACCCCCAGCATTAGTACTAGTTACGGTTCTTATAATAGGCTTCCTTTTTAGCTCGAGTGTTTACTTCTATACCAAAAGCCGTCCTTCAACAAAGAGTAGTTCCGACAAGTCCACTTTTTCGGGCGATCTTCCTACACTAACAGCGAGCGAAACTAGTAAAAAAGTTGATGAGCTGACCAAACCCGCTGATCCAAAAGGTCGTTTAAGCTACCCGAAGAATGTCTACACTGTCGAGACCAAAGAAACACTGTTTGGTATAGGAGCAAAATTTGGTATTGACTGGAAACTGATCAAACTGGCAAACGGAATTACAAATGAAAACTTAATCCAAACCGGATACACCTTAGTAATTCCAAAAATAGATTCTTCAACCGACCTTTACCGAATAAGTTTTAATCTTAACGAAGATAAGGCAAGCGAGCTAAATCGCGAACTTCGCGACAAAAATAGCGACCCACAATTTAGTCCAATTGAAGTCGCAAAAAAGGATGCGATTCCATATTTTGGTCTGACTTTACAAGATGAGTATACTTTAATCGAACAAGATGAAAGTCGGGCCACGGCGCTCGTTCAAGCGAAAAACAGCACTGTTTCAACAGTAATTGGGCTCTATCAGCCAAAAGAGAAGGGTAAAAAGGGATTTTGGGCGCTAATATACATAGAATTAAAAGAATAATGAATTCTAAGGTAGTTTTTGTTATTTTCGGTCCGCAAGGTTCGGGTAAAAGCACACAAGTTGAGCGGTTGGCAAAAACTTTGAATTTTGCGATCTTCGAAGCCGGTACTGTTCTGCGAGAGATGGCTAAAACCGACAAACTACTTCACCAACAAATCTCTAATGGTGTTCTTGTTGGCGACGAGTCGATGTTTGAGATAGTAGACAAATTTGTTGAAGACACCGCGCCTTCAAAGGGCTATGTTTTTGATGGTTATCCTCGAAACATTGACCAATTTGCCGGTTTTTCTACAATAGCTTCCAAATATAACTGGCGTGTGGCCGGAATATTCATTAATTTGTCTGACAAGTCTGCTACATCAAGACTCTCTCAAAGATTCCAACTAATCAACGGTCAGAAAGTTGTGCGCGAAGACGACTCTCCCGAAATAGTTAAAAAAAGATTGGAAACGTTCAAAAGAGAAACCTTACCATTGAGAGAGAGTTTCCGCGAAAAGTTCACTTTACTGGAAATAGACGGTGAGCCAGGAATGGACGAGGTTTCCCAACAAATCAGCACTGCCGTGGGCGAATTTTTGCATGAGTGAAGTTAATCAAGACCTAGTGTTTGCCGGTAGAGTTGCCGCCCAAATTCACCAAAATGTCGCCAGATTAGTTCGCCCGGGAGTCAATCTACTTGAAATTGAGGATCAAATTTCCGCTCAAATTCTTGTCTCAGGCACCAAACCGGCTTTTTTGGGTTACAAAAAATATCCAGCCGTTAGTTGTTTGTCGGTCAATTCTGCCGTTGTTCACGCTATTCCCGTCAACTATGTCTTAAGAGACGGGGACGTTCTTTCAGTTGACTTGGGTGTAAAGAAAAATGGTTGGATAGTTGATACCGCCTGGTCACACGCTATTGGTAAGATAGATTCAAGAAAAAGAGAGTTGCTGTCTGTTACAAAAAAGGCTCTCTACGAGGCAATAAAAGTTGCTAGAGTGGGTAATCATGTGGGAGATATTGGGCAGATTGTGCAAAACATAATCGAGGAGGCTGGTTTTTATGTCATTCGGGATCTGACTGGCCACGGCGTTGGCAAAAAGCTACAAATGCCCCCCAGTATCCCCAACTTTGGCCATAAAGGTACGGGACCGGAACTACATGAGGGAATGGTCCTAGCGATTGAACCTATTACCGCTCTAAGTAGGGTGTCTTTGACGCTTGAAGAAGACAACTGGACAGTTCGAGCGCATCCCGATGTTGTCTGTGCTCATTTCGAGCATACCATCGTAGTGACTAAAGGTAGCCCAGTTGTCTTGACCAAACTAAGTGAAATCAGGTAGAATAACTTAAGATGTCGGAAAAAGAAGGTGTAATTGCGCTAGATGGTCTCGTTTTAGAGGCTCTGCCAAACACCCAATATCGCATCGTCCTTGATAACGATCAGGCGGTACTTGGTTACATTTCCGGCCGGATGCGCAAGCATCGAATACGTATCCTTCCCGGAGATCGGGTAACGGTCGAGATGTCACCTTACGACCTGACTAAAGGAAGAATTACTAAAAGATTAACCTAAATATTATTATGAAAGTTCACGTTGGAGTTAAAAAGCGTTGCCAGAAATGCATAATAGTCCGCCGCAAGGGGGTAGTTCGAATAATCTGTGAAAACCGCCGCCATAACCAGAGACAAGGTTAAATATGCCACGAATAGCTGGAATTAACATTCCTGATAATAAACGAATCGAGATTGGCTTGAGCTATATCTATGGCTTGGGTTTATCCCAATCCCAGGCCATTCTGCAACAGTTAGGCATTACAGGAAATCCGCGATTTAGTGAAATGACAGAAACCCAAATTGACTTGGTCCGTAACCATATTGAAAAAAATATGACTGTAGAGGGGGATTTAAAACAAGTTGTTGCACAAAACATTCGCCGCTTGAAAGATATCGCTAGCTATCGCGGTCATCGACACGCGCGAAACTTACCTGTTCACGGTCAACGCACCAAAACTAACGCTCGCACCAAAAGAGGTAAAAAAGTAACTGTCGGTTCAGGACGTAAAAAATCTTCGGAGAAAACTTAAATAATGGCTAAAACAGTGAAAAATAAGAAAAAAGCTCCTTTGGCAGTTGACGAGATTCTAGTCAGCGTGCATTCAACGTTTAACAATACAATTCTGACCGCTAGTTCAGTTGGGACTGGTGATGTGATCGGCTGGACTTCTTCCGGCCAATCTGGGTTCAAGGGTGCCAAAAAGGGTACACCTTACGCCGCGACAACGGCGATGAAAACACTTTTAGATAAAATTGCCCAATACCAGCCCAAATCCATTCAAATCCGTGTTGTTGGAGCCGGTAACGGTCGGGACGCCGCTTTAAGAGCGATTGCTGGTTCCGGTCTTAAAGTTACTTCGATAAGCGATGTTACACCACTACCTCATAACGGAACTCGCCCTAAGAAAGCCAGGAGAGTCTAATGTTACAAAAACCAACCTCTCAGCGCCGACGCAAACTAACTGAATACGGTGTTCAGTTACAAGAAAAGCAAAAAACAAAACAAGCTTACGGTTTAAGAGAGCGACAGTTTCGTCTCTATTTCCAATCGGCAGCAAAAAATCGCTCTGAAACAGGAAATACTTTACTTCAAACGCTTGAATCCCGCCTAGATAACGTCATTTTTCGCTCTGGCTTGGCTATTAGCCGACCTCAAGCTCGCCAGTTAATTAGTCATCGACATTTTTCACTTAACGGTAGACGAGTTAGTATTCCGTCAATTTTAGTCCGTCCTGGTGATAATATTGTTCCTCACAGTCTCAAAACAGTTCATTTTACTCCAGAACATGGCGTATCTCCGTGGTTGGATCTGAATAAAAAAACCCTCAAAGTTACAGTTGAGCGGTTGCCTAATAACGAAGAATTACCGCTTGAATTTGATACCCAAAAGATTGTTCAGTTCTACTCCCGTTAAAAGTCTTGATTATTGGATCACGTTCTGTTAGAATTATTACACAACTGGAGGTAAAAAAATAAAAAATGTCACATAAATTATCTGAAGTTTCATTAATGCAAGTTAAGCAGGACCATACCGATGGAGATATGGCGCGTTTTGTTATTGAGCCGCTTAGTCCGGGCTTTGGTTTAACGGTCGGTAACGCTATCCGCCGAGTCTTGCTTTCTTCTTTACCGGGAGCAGCTATCACGTCAATTAGAATTGACGGTGTGGCTCATGAATTTTCAACAATCAAGGGCGTGGCGGAAGACGTTGTTGATTTAATTTTAAATCTCAAGCAAATTCGTTTTCAATTGGATGGAACAGAACCACAGGTAGTTGTTTTGGATGTTAAGGGGCCCAAAATTGCCACCTCTGCTGACTTTAAATGTCCAACTGGCGTTAAGGTCATCAACAAGGACGCAAAAATTGCCGAGCTTGTGACTGGCGGTAAGTTGTTACTTGAAGCAACAGTAGAAAAAGGTCGCGGTTATTTGCCGACCGAACAACGCAAAGAAGAGAAGCTACCTATTGGCGTAATCGCTATCGATGCGGCATTTGCTCCAATCAAACGCGTAAACTTCGAAGTTGAAAACACACGTGTCGGGAAAATGACCAACTTCGATAAATTGGTAGTTGAGATCGAGACTGACGGATCTATTACACCGCAAGACGCCTTTGAAAAATCCGCGGATATTCTCGTTGATCACTTCTCAGTTCTAGCTGGTACTGCGTCAACTGCTCCAGTAGCCGAACCAGTTGTTGTTACTGACGAAATAGCCGAAGATGTTGTTACATCTGACAAACCCAAGACCAAAAAGACCGTTTCTGCTCCAAAGACCACCAAAACCAAACCGGTTAAGAAAGGTTAAGGATGTGGCGGGTATTGCGCGCGCAGTCGGATTTTTCCAATACTACGCTCCGAAATCAGCTGACTTCTTTGGTTTTGTACGAAGCAATTGTGACCAGCCGTTTGAACGGGAAGCAGCTAGTTTCTTTTGCAGACAGGTTTTTTCACAAAGTGAAATCTGCTGATCTTACAGCACACAAATTTGCCCACTCGGTTCTTCTGGACAAAAACGCTGTTAAGAAAGTATTTGAAGAGATTCTACCTCGCTACGACTCAAGCTCTACAAATTATGTTCGAGCAATAAAGGCCGCCCCACGAAAAGGTGATAATGCAAAACAATTAGCAGTAATGTTAATTAAGGAAGTTGCTATCGAGCCAATTAAGAGTTCTTCCGCAAAGGAGGATAAATAATGACCATTGCACGGACGATTCACAAAATTGATGCCTCTGGTCGTATTCTTGGTCGTTTAGCCACTGAAATTGTTACGATACTACGCGGTAAGAATAAGACGGGATTTACCTTACATCAAGATCATGGAGATATGGTGATTGTTTCTAATGCTAATAAGATAGTAGTCACTGGCAATAAAATGAGCCAGAAAATGTATTACACCCACTCCGGCTACCCAGGCAACCTAAAGGGAAAACCGCTATCTGAAATGATCGAAACTAAACCAGAACGCGTCATTATGCTAGCTGTTCGTAATATGCTTCCAGACAATCGCTTACGACAGCACTGGCTAAAACGTTTAACTTTTGAGAAAGGTGACAATGCCTAAATTAGCTCTTGCTGCTTGGTTTAAAGGTGTTGGCCGACGTAAGCGCGCCGTTGCGCAAGTTCGTCTTGTTAATGGTTCGGGTAAACTCGTCGTGAACGAGAAAGAAATAGAGCTACCCCTGAAGCTTAGACATGTTTTCGAATTAGTTGATCGTTTGGGTCAATTTGATGTTTCAGTTATCGCGAGAGGTGGAGGAATGCAGGGGCAAGTGGACGCTATCGTCCTTGGTGTTGCCAGAGCATTGGTAGAGATTAACCCTGACTGGCGCTCAACCCTCCGTAAGGGTGGTTATATGACCCGTGATGCGCGAATTAAAGAACGTAAGAAACCGGGTCTTAAGAAAGCCCGCAAAGCTCCTCAGTGGGCAAAGAGGTAGTTTTGTCTGTGGGATTTTAGCGCAGTTCTGATATCGTGCTTTTATGGCTGTATTAATTGTTGATAAAAATTGCGTAGCTATTTTTACGATGGCAAGATTCTAATGGCAGTTCTTGTCGTTGATATTGAAACAGTGGGGGAAAGTTGGGAAGAAATCGATGCCGAAACCAAACAGTTGCTAGTCGACAGAGTGAAGCGTCAGCCAAACTATTCCGAAGAGACCGACCCTGCCGTGATTGCGGAAGAGATGCTTGGCCTTCAGCCATTCACGGGACGCATTGTTGTTATAGGGGCGTATGATCTGACAAGTAAGAAGTCTGTCGTTTGGTTTGATAATGAGGGCTCAAGCTCCGAATCGGTTGAAGAGAGGGACGATAAATTCATTCCCGCGGGTGAAAAAGAGATGTTAGAGAAGTTTTGGGCTTTAGCAACCCGCTATACTCATTTCGTAACATATAGCGGTCGTTCGCTAGATATGCCGTTCTTATTGCTTCGTTCAGCAATTCACGGAATTAAACCCACGAAGGACTTAATGAGAGCACGATACCTATACCAACAATCACCTGACGCTCAGCATATTGACCTCTTTGAACAATTATCGTTCTACGGCGCCGTCAGCCGGTTGGGTGGTCTACACCTTGCTTGTCGAGCTTTTGGTATCACAACACCAAAAGGTAATGAGATTGATGGCTCAAAAGTCGGCGAGTTTTTCGCCCAAAAGAAATACTTAGAAATTGCCAGGTATAATGCTCGTGATCTTGCCTCTACGGCTCAGCTATACGAGCGTTGGAAACAATTTTTGACTTTCTAACTTGAAATTCTCTCCCTAAACAGGGAAAATACGAAGGTGAATAACCGACTAGAACAACTTAATATTGCCTACAAAAAAGCACTTGGAGCGATCTTGCTCAAAGAATTTCCCCATTTGCCAAATCTGACCGTTGTTGATGTTTTAATTGATCCGTCCGGTAAGTCTGGTCGAGTTTGGTTAGCTACAACCTCTGAAGTAATCAAGGAGGTTGAACAGCATCGCGGTGAAATACAAAGCCAACTAAAAAAACATGTTGTTACACGATACACTCCAATATTAACCTTTATCTTAGACGATAAGTATTTAGATCAAATCGAAAGTCTCTTCGACAAAATCCACGATGAAAATTAAGGCTCTTTTATTTGTTATTTTTGCAATTAGTTTATTTGCCCTAGGGGTGCTTATCACGACAATTTTTAATATAACTCCGACTACTTATGACGCTCTCGCGATGTTTTATACTTCTCTTTTTATCACCGTATTTGGCTTGGTATTTTTTGCCATAGTCCTTATCTTCCATTTGCGAACACACGTAGCTCCCAGTCTTTCTGTGGTACGGTCCGTATTGAAGCTCTCTTTGATTATTGATGTCTTGTTGGTGGTCTTACTAGCTTTAAAGACAAATGATGTTCTAAATTGGGCCACTTCGCTAGTATTGATAGTTGTAGCGATAATTATTGGTATTGTTTTAAAAAAACGAATTATTTAATGACCGGACATCTTCACCCACTAACAATTTTGACAGATAAAATTTACCAGTTTTTCAAGCCATACGGGTTTGAGATTGTTCATGGGCCGGAGATTGTTACGCCAGTTGATAATTTCGACAGTTTGAACATCCCCCCAGACCATCCAGCACGAAAAGGATTTGACACCTTCTACCTTAAAGACGGCCGAACCTTGCGTGCTCATATGACTGCGCTTTACTACCGGGCAATGAAGGATCGCCATCCTCCTGTTAGATTGCTATTTCCAGGCAGATGTTTCCGTAACGAGTCGACGGACGCAACACATAACATGATCTTCCACCAGATGGATGTCTTAGTGATTGACGAGAAGACAAATCTTGGCAATCTAATCGCAACTTTGCAGGATTTAATGAAACACCTTGTTGGGCCAGACCTAGAATTCAGAATTCGTTCTAGTTACTTTCCATTCACTGAGCCTTCTATTGAACTAGACATCAAACGTCCGGGAGGAGATTGGTTAGAGATGCTTGGAGCAGGAATGGTGAACCCAAATGTTATAAAATACTACGGTCTCGATCCAGAAAAGTACCAAGGGCTGGCGGTAGGTATGGGTTTGGAAAGAATCTTAAATGTTTCGTGCGGTGTTGATGATGTTCGTTACACCCTATCTGGCGACTATAGGTATCTAGGCCAATACTAATGAAATATAATTACCAGCAATTTAAAGAC
>JBBTZC010000050.1:0-7097 GCA_038078495.1 Patescibacteria group bacterium
AAGAAGGAGAAATAAGATCGTTGCAAAGCTTTGGTAAACATAGACGCGTCTTTTGCCCAATAATCGGAAATGATTTTCGAGTTTCTGTTTTTCCGTAGAAGAAATAATCGCTGATTTACTTACACCATTTGAAAAGGCAATCACGGTCGGAATACTGGTCTTTTCTAATTTACCGCTTTGATCAACCTCGGTAACCATAATTTGATCATAACAATTATTTCGGTATTTGTACGGAATGCTCCAGAATCAAAGATTGTTTATCGGGGTCTAGGTATGAAAGTGGCGCGAAGGGGATTTCCCCTTCGCGCCAATCGCGGATCTTAAGACCAACCTGGTGGTGTCGGGCTTGCGTCAGACCATATACACCCAACTATAAGCAACAGAATACCCAATCCCATGATGACGTACGTTGTTGCTTGCCACCCCCACCATTCATTGATGCCCCCAACGAAGCCCAATACAATCAAGACAATGCCAATCAGTACCAAGACTTGAGCATTCTTTTGTGTCTCCTCGTCTCTTCCTGCCATGTACATCCTCCTGCTGAATTCGCCAAAGGGGCGAACCAGCCGCCAAGTTGTACCGGAAAGTTAGTTATAAATCCAGAGCTGAAACTAGTTAACCAACGGACCTCGCAATGTAGTTAAGAGTTTTGAGGTCTTACTTACAAATTCAACCAATTCTCCACCAAGAGCACCGGCATCTAATTCTTGGTAAGCAACTAACCAATCTGGTTTAACGATAGTGCTAGAAGATTGTTCAAAACGATTTGTCCATTCGGCAGTTTTACCTAACGCAATAGAATAGGCTAAGTATTTTTCAAAAGTTTGGTTACGCGCCATGGTTGGATCTATTGGATTAGGATCACTTAAAAATTTACTAAATGATAACCACGCTGATCGTTGTTGGAGCCCGGTAGCAGTATAACTGGTTAGTTTTGCCGTTAAACGAAGAATTAACCAGGAAAGAATAATTGTTCCTATCAGTGGAATTAGTAGATACGGTGTAATATCACTCACGGCTGTCCAAACTAATCCCACTACGCTAGCGAAGTAAAAACATAAGGCAACAAGTTTGTAACGAATTCTTGTTAAGTGGGGGTTTTCAACAAAATATTGATGTTGGGTTATTATCTCGTAAATCTCGTTAAATGCGTCATGGACCATAGGACTAAAAAGAACTTGTTTATGGGACTTAAGAATTTCTGCATTAGAAATTTTTGTTTCTAGTTTTGGTAATACTTGTTCCAAAATGTTTTTTTCCCAAAGCTGGAGATGTTGATCGGGTGGTTTTCTTTTACCAAAAAAGTAATCAGGACCATTTTTGATTATTACTAGGTACCCGCGATAACAAAGATCTACTAGTAAGGCCACTATTTCTTCTGGATAGATTTTTTTATTAACCAGAACTCCAACAATCATCGGCGAGAGTTCGCTTGGAAGCTGGCTTACTACCGGACCAAGCCTCACCCTGTCTTGGCGTTTCTGACGGATGATCAAAAAGAGTAAGACAAACAGAGCCGCTAACGGTAAGGAAATCCCAAGAATTATCCAAGGTAAACTATCTAGGTTCAGTAATGCTAGCTTCGCCTCCTGGAGCTGATTGAGCTGGAGAATAGACTTAGGCCAACTAGCACTAATCGTCATTAACCCTTTTGGACCGGCGTAATCCGCATTGTAGATAATGGTCTTCGGGCTAGTCTGCTCGCTTGTGGCGCCAAGTACCCCCCCGATAGCATAAACGTTACCGGTTAAAGCCTGAGTTTCTGTTTCGGCTGCGTGCTCAGGCAAGCTAAAAGTTACCTGAGTTTGGCTAACTGCCACCCCTGGTTCCTGAAAAATCTTCAAAAAGAATTGATCGCGGTCGTTATGACGAATTAATGTTCCGGTAGTCTGGTAGTTTAATTCCCACTTAGAAGACGCCAAGCTTTTAGAAACGAGTCTGGTTGAAGTCCCTTTTTTAACAAACCGTAGCTGGCTTTTAGGAACTTTTTCCCCATCAGCGCTAACGGAGAGGCCTCGCAAGTTAGAAAAAACCTGCCAATCTAGAACACTTGAACCTGCCAGAACGATCTCTTCTTTAACGGTAACTGATCCATCGAGTTGCAACTGGGCATCAACTTTCAAATTAGTAATGCCAACGGCGGCATACGCAGGGGAAATAATAAATAGCGTACCGATCAGCACTAGTATTGAGTTTATTAAACGAGTCAGACTCATCGTTCTTAATATATCTTATTGTGTCCTAAAAGCGGTGTATGCTAGTAAGGAAGATGCGTAGATTCGCTGTTAGCTATCTCACAATCTCGGTTGCGATTATCTTGTTGGCCAACCTAGTATTGGTTATTTTTTACGCACGACAGTTTAGTCTGAACGCCCAAGTTCTAGCAGACTGCTTATCAAATTCGTGTCAGACAAGCTGGTCGTTTAAAGATTTTGTCGTTGTTAACGCTGTCTTGGTAGGACTGCTGTTAGTTATCTGGTTTGTAGTAGCAAAAATTCGTTTTCATAATCTACCGAACAACTAGGAACAGTGGGCCTCTTAGTGGTAATCTGGAATCAGATGCGGCGTTTTAAAGTAATTACTGTCTTGGTTGTGGTCGCGGCAGTACTAGCGGGATATTTTCTCTTGAGACCAAACTTGACTCAGGCCCGCCAGGGCGTAATCGAACTAACAAATCTTCCGGACCAATACTGCCCGCTTCTAGCCGAAACTGTTGTGACAGACGCCACCACCAAAAACCCGACAATTATTACCGACAGAACCGTCAAGATACTGGAATGCCGATACATTGTATTGTCCGAACTAATGGACAAGTCTAACACGGCGCGACAGATAGCGATTAAAATACCCGGAGCTTTGGCAATTAGTATCGGCATAGATTCCACGCGAGGTCATTACCAATACGCTCCAACTCTGGGAGACGTCAACGACGATAACATTATTGACTTAACCGATGAATCTCAGGTTAGCTTGGCTCTTTTTAGCTCTGACCCGACCTTAATTTCTACTAGCGACTTGGATTATGACGGGAAGGTGAGCGTATTGGATTTAAGCTTTACAAGAATAAATCATCGTACAGGCATAAATCGTCCTGATAATAAAAATTGGGGGAACTTATGAGCCGCCAATTAGTTTCAACAAAAACCGCTTTTGTGCTGATTAGTCTTGTCACGATGGGGCTTCTTGTCGGTTCAGCCCTCTTAAACCAAATTGTTTTCAAAGCCGCATCTTCAACGGCAACAGTATATTTTGACCAATCATCGGTTCAAATTAGGCCAAACGCAACTTTTAATATTAATGTCTTGGCCGATCTTTCGGCCCCCGTGGAGATAACAGGAATACAGTTCGAACTTAACTTTGATCCCAAAATCGTTGCAGTAACCGAAACTGAAGCATCGGCGTTTTGGAAGAAAGTTGTTTCTAGAGTCGAGAACGGTAAATTATTGTTTGTAGCTGTACCGACAGGAGAAAAAGTATTAGTAGATAAATCAGTGACGGAACTAAAAGTTGCCAATCTGAAATTTACCGGCCTAGCTGAGGGCGTAACCAACCTAGCATTTACACCTGCTAATAGTATTCTTGCCGCTTCTGATGTTTGGAATTCCAAGGAAATCAAAAACATCGTTGAGTCAGTTATAGACACCAGGATCACTGTTTCTGGCCTTGCCCCAGTTGCCAAGAAAGACAACCTAATAGCAGACGCCGTTACGACCCAGGAGGATTTGGTTTTTTCCAGCCAACGAATCGTCTCAACTTCAGAAATACTATCCCCTAATTCGGCTGTTATCTTAGTTCGGCTCCAACAACCGGCCAGAATTTTGATTGCTTTTGGTCAGACAACCGCTTTCGGTAACCAAGCGGACTTTTCGAACCGTACTAGTCAGGCAGCCGTGCGGATTGCCGGATTAGAATCCGGCAAGAGATATTATTATCAAGTTGTTGCCGAAGACGACAACGCTACTAATAAGGTGTTGGGGCAGATAAAAAGCTTTGAATTACCCGCTCTTAGCTCAAGCGGCGTTGTAGACAGAGCGGAACTAACCGTTTTTCCCTCCCGCGCGGCCAACGAGACGGTCGTCTATGCAACTTTTTTTGACAAGGAAAATCAAGTTGTCGGCGGCTTGACACCAGAATTGCAAACCAATTCCGAAAAAGTTTCTTCAACTAAATTTAGTGAAGTGGCGGGGCTCTATCAGGCGGTTGTGAACTCTTTTGAAACGAAAAAGCAGAGCATTAATTACACCTTACTGCTTAACGGCCAGAAATACGCTACTGCCAGTTCGATATTTGACCCAAGTCTTAATGATTCTCTGGACGGTTCAAAACAACCGCTGTTAAATCTACAACTAAACCAAAAGTTAATAAATCTAATATTGGGGTTGATAGCGGGATTGCTATTACTCGGTATTGGATTTCTAAAATTAGCTCGGGCAAAATAGATGTCGCCGATTCGCCGATTGAGCAACTTATTCTGGGGAAGTCATAACTTAAGACAGGCTGTTGGAATTCTCTTTATCACGGTTTTGATAAGCAACATTCTTGGTTTAGCCCGAAACATGATTATCGCCAACCGAGTTGGTGTGACTTACGGGACGATCGGACCGCTTGATAGCTATTACGCCGCCTTTGTTTTGCCGGATTTGTTCTACAATTTTTTGATTGTCGGCGCCTTGGCCACAGCTGTCCTACCACTGCTGGTAAAAATTGACAGTGAAAATGATGATTCCGAGTTCTGGCGGGTTTTCAATGTCTTAATCTCAACCGGTTTCACGGTCATTGTGATGGCCATGATTGGGCTCTATATCGCGATGCCCTACATTCTGCCACTCTTAGTGCCCGGTTTTGATCGGGCTACTCAAGATACAACAATTGAGTTGGCTCGGGTGTTGCTCTTAAGTCCGCTTTTTTTCACTATTTCTCAACTTTCAAGCTCGGCTCTCCAAGCTAAACGCCACTTTACGACTCCGGCCATCGCGCCGATTATTTATAATCTGGCCATTATCGGTGGTGCTCTGCTTATTCCCCAATACGGTTTATCAGTCTTGGTGGCCGGTGTTATCACCGGAGCAAGCGCGCACTTTCTAATCCAGCTGCCGATGATGTTTCGATTGGGTTGGCGATTCCGCTTTACGCTGGGATTTGGTCACGATCAGGTCGGGCAAGTTATAAAAGTAATGATTCCCCGCGCTATCGCCCTGACTGGTAATCAAATGTTGTTAGTTGTGTTTTATCATCTGGGCTCGCGTCTAAGCCAAGGCTCGATTGCTGTCTATCGCCTAACTGACGATCTGCAAACGGCGCCGGTTTTGTTACTGGCCAATACTTTGGCAATGGCAGTCCTGCCGGATTTTGCCCGCCAGATTGCCAAAGACAATCATCAGGAGTTTAAGGAGTTAATCGGCAAAACGATTAGATTAATCATCTTCATTTTTGCGCCGATTACATTATTTTTATTAATTTTCAGTCGGCCGATAATCAATCTCTATATCAGTATCGGCCATAGTATTAGTCCGCTCGAAACCGAATGGGCGGTTGATACTTTCCGACTATTTCTAATCTCCTTACCGTTTCAAGGATCAATTTTGATTCTCGCCCGATCGTATTTTGCCCGATCGGACACCGTTCGCCCGACGATATTCAGTTTAATTTCTATCGGTATCGCTTGGCTATCGGCAGTTTGGTTAGTTAAATATTTTGAGTTCGGTCCTTCTGGGTTAGCGCTGGCTTTTTCCATTGGTTCAACCCTCAACGCCCTTCTGCTTTGGGCTAGCTTAAAGTTGCCGTTGGGAGTACTTTGGCGCGACAGTGAGCAACGCTTGAACTTTCCTCCTATTTTTATCGGTGCCGCGCTGGCGGGAGCTGTAATGCTTATTAGCTACAAGGTTTTCACGCCTCTTTCGGCAATGTTGTTAGCTGGCCCATCGGCGCAAAATTTATTTGTTATTTTGACCAGTCTGTTTTGCGGTTTAGCGATTTATTGGTACTGGGCAAGAATATTTAAGCTTGAACAATGGCAATTGATCAAACCAAACAATCGTTCTACGGAGAAGTAGATAAGTTTCGCTATCGAACAAATTGGGGTTGTTTGAGCTGGATATTGCTCGTGATAGCCCTGGTTGTTCTGGTGGCCTGGTGGATTTGGAAAAAGCTGTAGTCATCGACCCCCAATCGGTTTTCAGGTAAAATTACAGGCATGGAGATCCGAAATTTTGCTGTAATTGCCCATGTCGATCACGGAAAGTCAACGCTTGCCGATCGAATGCTAGAAAAAACTGGCACAGTAAAAGTCGGTAGCGGTGATCAGCTACTCGATACAATGGAATTGGAGCGGGAAAAAGGTATCACCATAAAGCTTAATCCTGCCCGGATGTTTTACCGACCTAAAGGGTCGGAGCTAGCAGCCGTCAGCGATCAGCTCTCAGCAGACAGCAAGCCGACAGCCGACAGCCGACAGCCGACAGCCGAGATTGTTTACCAACTGAATCTGATTGATACTCCGGGACATGTAGATTTCGGCTACGAAGTTTCTCGTTCTCTCGCGGCAGTTGAGGGGGTGCTATTACTCGTTGACGCTAGCCAAGGCATCCAAGCCCAGACTTTAACGAACCTGCACTTAGCTGAAGCTAGTCATTTAGTTATTATTCCAGTTGTTAATAAAATAGATCTGCCTCACGCCCAAAGCGAAGAGACTGCCGAACAACTTGTAAAAGCACTGAAATGTAACGAAGAAGATATATGTTTCGTTTCTGGCAAAACCGGCGAAGGGGTTGATGAGTTGCTTGAAGCCATTGCCAAACGAATTCCTCCACCCAATCCACGTCCAGATGAACCACTTCAGGCATTAGTTTTTGATTCGTTCTTTGATGTTTTTCTCGGTGTTGTTGCTTACGTAAAAGTGGTAAGCGGACACCTAAAGAAAAACCAACCATTACTAATGAAAGCAACTGGTGCCAATTTTGATTGCTTACAGTCTGGTTACCTACAAATAAAAAGAATAGATAACGGTCATCTAGAGGGCGGTGAAATAGGTTATGTCGCTACTGGCTTAAAAACGGTTCACGATTGTCGCGTTGGCGACACAATAGGCGCTACCG
>JBBTZC010000051.1:0-10712 GCA_038078495.1 Patescibacteria group bacterium
ACAAAACTATCTCCGCTTTACGCTGGGCAGTAGCCGAAATGGAACGGCGATACCAGTCGTTGGCCTCCCACAACAGACGCAATATTGAAGCCTTTAATGACGCTATCCCTGATGGAGAGCAGAAAATGCCCTACATCGTGGTTGTTGTTGATGAATTAGCAGACCTAATGACTCAGGCGACTAATGAGGTTGAGGCCTCAATTGTCCGGTTAGCTCAGATGGCTCGAGCAGTTGGAATTCATCTTATTGTCGCTACCCAGAGACCTTCGGTTGATGTTATCACCGGCCTTATTAAAGCCAACATCACAAGTCGAGTTGCCTTTGCCGTCGCATCGAACGCTGACTCGCGAACAATTTTGGACCAAACCGGGGCGGACAAACTCTTAGGTCGGGGGGATATGCTCTTTATTAGTTCTGATCGACCACAGCCACGACGTATTCAGGGTGTGTTCTTAAAGGACAAGGAAATTAAAATGGTTACAGACTTCTTGAAGAAACAAGCCCCGGCTGTTTACGACGAGTCAATTACTACTTATCGACCGACGCTGAAAGACGCAATTCATGGTGGTGGTGGCGCTCATGACGGCAGTGAGGATGATTTGTATAATGAAGCCCGTGAATTAGTAATTCAAGCCGGAAAGGCCTCGGCCAGTTTAATGCAGAGACGCCTGAAAGTCGGTTACGCCCGAGCGGCACGACTGCTCGATCTGCTGGAAGCTGAAGGCGTCATCGGCCCAGCTGACGGCGCTAAGCCTCGTGACGTACTAGTTTCCCCCGACGACTACCTTGGACCATAACCTGCAATACTTCCAGAAATATTCTAATAGTCGAAAAAGCGAGTGGTTTAGCCGGTACGGTCGAGCCCGTTCGGGCGAAGCCCCGAAGGTTTTTCGCCACATCTCGTTAGAGTAGCGTGCGGGGGTGGAGTGCAGAGGATGGGGGCTGCTTCGCAACTAAGCCCCCGTCCTTTGCAAAAAAGCCAAGCGGCCGCAGGCCGCAAGAATATAACTCCATTGATTTATGTCAAAAAAGACTTTACGTTGAATAAACATGAACGGCTTTGTCAGTCATCAACTTGGCAAGCGCCGGAGTCTTGGTAGTGTCCTGAAAACGGCTCGCTCTAAAGCGGAAATTTCCCTCGAGCAAGCCGAAACGGCCACCAAGATTCCGCTTAAATACCTCTCGGCGCTAGAGACTGGCAATTATAATCGTCTCCCCGCAGAAGCTTATAATCTTGGCTATGTTCGGTGTTACGCCGAGTATCTTCATTTAGATCCCGACAAAATAATTTCCAGCTATAAAGCGGAACGGGCGGCCAATTGGCACCAAAGCGATATCTCAACCGTTAGTTTCAGCCCTAAAAAAGCCGGGGATTGGCAGTTTTTGATTACCCCAAAACTTCTAGGAATTGTTGGACTAGTAGCGCTTTTTGGCACAATAGGTTTGTATATTACAAGCGAATTAAATAAATTCACTTCCGTCCCTACACTTGAAGTTACTTCGGTCCCGGCTGAGTTTACCAGCGACAAAGACCAAATTACTCTTGCGGGCAGTACTAGTAGCGGGGTGATACTGACGGTTAACTCGGAGCCGGTATTCGTTACTCCTAACGGCCAATTCAGTCAGCTGATCCAGCTTAATCCCGGAGTTAATGAAATCGTGCTTCAGGCCAAGAATCGAGCGGAAAAAGTCTCGCTTAAAACAGTCAAAGTTCTTTATAACCCAAACCTTGCTAAAACTGCCTCACCTGCTACAAAAGAGTGAGTGGTGGCCCCAACAGTCACATCCAAGACGCGGTGGAATTATTCCAGCGATAATTCCCCGCTCGGTCTCAGCATTTTGATCCGCCTGAGGGTGGAACCAAGCTCAAAATGCCTCCGACACGCTTGGCTGTAGCTGTTGGTGGCCTAGTAGAAAAAAGATAAATGAGGTAACTATTAATAATGGCGAAAGAAAAAGCAGTCACATCTTCTGGTCGCGATGAAGCCCTAAAGGCGGCGTTAGGACAGATTGAAAAGCAGTTCGGTGCCGGCTCCATTATGATGATGGGTCAGCAGACTCACCTCAATGTTGAGGCAATTTCTAGCGGCTCACTGGCGTTGGACGTAGCGCTAGGCGTCGGCGGTCTACCACGGGGCCGAATCATCGAAATTTTTGGTCCGGAGTCATCCGGTAAAACTTCGCTCGCTCTTTCGGCAATTGGAGCAGCGCAAAAACTCGGTGGTTTGGGGGCTTTAGTTGACGCTGAACACGCATTTGACCCGAGCTACGCTTCTAAACTCGGTGTTGATCTGGATCATCTTCTAATTTCCCAGCCAGACACCGGTGAACAAGCTCTTGAGATCGTAGAAACTTTGGTGCGCTCTAATGCAGTTGACGTAATTGTCGTAGATTCTGTCGCGGCTCTAGTACCTAGGGCGGAGATAGAAGGCGAGATGGGGGATGCAATGATGGGGGTACAGGCTCGCCTAATGAGCCAAGCCCTACGTAAACTAACTGGTGCCGTTTCAAAGTCTAAAACAGTTTTAATATTCATTAACCAAATCCGGATGAAGATCGGTGTGATGTTTGGTAACCCTGAAACTACCCCCGGTGGCAATGCTTTGAAATTCTACTGTTCCATACGTTTAGACATCCGTCGAAGTGAGCAGATAAAGGACGGCGAGAACCCGATAGGCAACCGTTGTAGGGTGAAAGTAGTCAAAAATAAGGTCGCCCCACCCTTCAGAATGGCCGAGTTTGACTTAATGTTTGATTCGGGTATATCTAAGGAAGGTGACCTGTTAGACCTCGGTGTTAAGTCTGGTTTGGTAGATAAAATGGGTGCCTGGTTCCAATACGGAGAGCAAAAGCTTGGGCAGGGGCGGGAGGCTGCCAAAGCTTTTCTCAAAGGAGATCCGAAGACTGCCTTGGAACTAGAAACAAAAATTCGTGACCTCGCCGCAAAGGGTGAGATCAGTAACGTTCGAGAAGAGTAGAATTGACAGATGCCGAGAAAGTCGGCTTTTGAATACGCACTGAAACTTCTGGGCTATCGGGCTAAGACAGAAAAAGAATTGCGATTGAAACTGGTCGAGAAGAAATACCAGCCGGAAGAAATTGAGGTAGTTCTGGTGAAGTTGGCTAAGATCGGTTTGATCGATGACCAAAAATTTGCCGTTAATTACGTCCGAGATAAGCTGTCAATTAGCCGTCGCGGTCCGCGCCGAATTTACATTGAATTAATACAGCGGGGAGTGGCAAAAGAAATTGCTGACCAAGCAACCAGGACTATCAACAAAGAGGATGAGCTGGAAGTAGCGCAAACGCTTCTAAATACCCGGATACGCCAATGGAACAAACTCGATCCCTTGGCAAAAAAACGCCGAGCAGTCGGATTGCTTTCCCGCCGTGGTTTTTCACCTCAGACTATCCATCAACTAATATTTAACAGGGCCGAAGAATAATTCATCAGCCCTGATAGGAGTGGAGTGATCGGAAGTTCGAACAAGCTTCGCCGATGATCTCCAAAATGAAAGAAGGAACCGTTTCCTCATTGATCCCGATTTCCAATTCATCATCAAGATCTTCCGGGAGAGTGAGCTCTATCTCACCCGACTGGAGATCTAGGCGAACGGTTATCTCGCCAAACGGGGAGTCATCGTAGCAGGTCACAACAGCCCGCTTTCCCAGAAAAAACAGACTAAGGCCGGCGGTCAGATTCATAAGCACCGCGTCTTGAAAAGCAGAAAATGTGTGCGTTTTCATGTCAAAATGTTCACCTCTATTGGATTGGGGTTACCGTGATTTTACCACTTATGTGATATTGGGCTAAGATAAGTTAAATGGCAGGAGGGAAATTACTAGTTTGGTTTGCCGAGGTGAGTAAAGGAGATATCGCGCTAGTTGGCGGTAAAGGAGCTAACCTAGGCGAGATGACCAAGGCCTCGTTGCCCGTACCCCCTGGTTTTATCGTCACGGCTGATGCCTACTACGAATTTTTGCGGGCGACTAAACTCGACCGAATCGTCAAGAAAGAATTGACTAATCTTGATCCCGAGGACTCGAAAAAATTGAATGTCATTGCCAGTACCCTGCAGAAGGCGATTCAATCCCATCCCCTGCCAGGCGAGCTAGCTAAACAAATCGTAAAATCATACGACGACATGGGCCAAGGGCCGGTGGCCGTGCGATCGTCGGCAACGGCCGAGGATTTGCCGAGTATTGCTGAAAATGAACCAGCCCTAGTCAAGATTAACGGCCAGATTCGCTACTTTACGATGGGGGAACTTTGGAAGTGCTACAACGATCAGCAGCAAATTCTTGTCCCGGCTCTGGCTGATAATAAAATCAATTGGTATCCCGTGCAGGAGTTATATCGCCACCATGCCAAGACGAAATTGGCTAAGATAACAACCGCCACTGGTCGCGAAATTACCATAACGCCAGACCACTCTCTTATTATTCAAGACCAAGACGGACTGGGAATTAGAGCGGCCAACATTAATGAATTGAATACGGAAACTCGCCTGCCGGTGGCTAAGAATATTCCCACCTCTCCCAGACGGACAGGCATTCTCAATCTAGCCGAACTATTAGGCGAAGAAGCTCACATAGACGAAGAGGGTTTGAGATTGAAATCGGGTCGTTGGCAAGTACAGAAACCAATTAAACCGTTCGTGGAGTTGGATACTCGATTCGCCTACTTACTAGGCGTCTTTGCTGCTGAAGGATCGATTTACAATCACAGCACGATCGACTTCAGTTGTGAATCAGTCGCAATAGCCAATAAGATTAAACCTGTCATTAAAAGTCTGGGGCTTGTTTGTGCTTCCGATCCGAAAAATGTAAGGGTGCATAGCCGGCCATTAGCAGCTGTCTTAGAGAAGCTCTTCGGCCAACCGTCGACCGATATTAAAGGAAAGGGGAAGTACTCCCATGTCAAGAGAGTACCTGACATCATTTTTAACTGCAGCCCAAATCTTATAGGGGCTTATCTGAAGGGTCACTTTGATGGGGATGGCTATGTCGGACGCGATTCGGTTAGCGTTACTTCCGTGTCGCCACATTTACGCAACGGCACCGCCCTATTGCTGTCACTACTGGATGTAAAGTGCCGTCTAGACGATTTTGATATCACTGTTTTGCTGTGTGATGTTTCTAAGTTTAAAGAGATGATTGGCTTTACCGAACAGAAGAAGCAAGAACGCCTAGAGACAGTTTTGCGTCGTTACGAACAACGCCAACATCATAACGACCATCTTGACACTCTACCAATTACCCCTGGTCTCGCCAGAGCAATCTCGCAAGCCGTCGAACCCACATTACCGCAACGACAGTATCGAGTAGGTGTTTGTAACGATTGTAATGGGGTAATGAGAAAAAATGGTCATTCGTCAAGCAGTAAACAACGTTGGATGTGCTCCGCTTGCAGTGTCTCCGTATCCGAGGGGGCTAATGGATTCACCGATAGATTTATCAGCGAGCGTGTCGTCCGTGATCAACTTGGCCGATTCTCTCCCGACACAGCCCCTTGGAATAAGGGCAGTTACTCGGCGACAAAGGTTTATACAAAAACTGCATTGGCTAAGTTAGCAATTAGGCACGGTGTGTCAGCACTCAACGGACTAATCACGGCTGATGTGATCTGGGATCGAATAAAGAAGATCGAGCCGATTGATTACGATGGCTATGTTTATGACTTTGTCGTCCCAGGCCCACAGAACTTTTTGAGCGGTTATGGCGGAATTATCACTCATAACTCGGCCAGTTTTGCCGGTCAACAAGAAACCTATCTGAATATTGAGGGCGCCGACAAAGTTATAAAAGCAGTTCGTCAATGTTGGGCGTCGTTGTTTGGAGCTCGGGCGATTTACTATCGAACGATCAACAAATTCGATCACCTGAAGGTCGGCATTGCCGTGCCGATTCAAAAAATGGTGCAAAGCGAAGTCTCTGGGATCATGTTCACTGCCGACCCAGTTGCAAGCGACTTAGATAAAATTGTCATTGATGCTGGCATGGGCTTGGGCGAAGCAATCGTTTCTGGTTCAGTAACACCCGACCATTATGTTGTCGACAAAAAAACGATGACTATTGTCTCTAAAGAAGTCAGCAAGCAGGCCTGGCAGATTGTCCGCAATAAGGCCGGTAAAGATGTTCACATCTCGACACCAAAAGATAAACTAGAGGGTCAAAAGTTATCCGACGAGCAGATCGTCAAACTAGCGACGCTCGGCCATAAAGTCGAGACGCATTACGGATCGCCTCAAGACATGGAGTGGGCATTTGAGGGTGGCAGTTTTTATATGGTGCAGAGTCGACCAATTACCACCCTAAAGGGTCAGCCATCAGCCATCAGCGACCAGCCATCAGCAGAAACGGAGAAGCCGATAGCCGAAAGCGGAGAGCTGAAAGTCAGCGAAGCTGACGTACTGGTAACTGGCGCCGCCGCATCCGTTGGTCGAGCTTCTGGGCCAGTTAAAGTCATCCATAAACCAAGTGAAATCGACCAAGTCTTAGAAGGTGATGTCTTGGTGACCGAAATGACCAGTCCCGACTATGTGCCGGCGATGCGGCGGGCCTGCGCTATCGTTACTGATACGGGGGGTAGGACGAGTCATGCATCGATCGTCAGCCGAGAGCTTGGCATTCCCTGCGTTGTCGGGACGGGTAATGCCACCAATGCTCTAAAAACGGGACAAGTTGTAACTGTCGATGGGGCTTCCGGTAAGGTTTACAAAGGGAAGATACAGCAAACAGCTATCAGCTCTCAGCCATCAGCTGGAGGAGCACTTCAAGCCCGACCAGTTGGAGGGTATGTCACAACAGTTCCAGTAACAGCGACTAAAGTTTATTTAAATCTGGCCGAACCGACTAAAGCCGATGAGTATGCCCAACTGCCGGTTGACGGCGTCGGTCTTCTTCGGGCGGAGTTTATCATCGCCAATATCGGCGAGCATCCGCATGCGATGATGGCTTCCGGGCGCTCGAAGGAGTACGTCCAGAAATTATCCGAAGGCATCGGCACAATCGCCCAGGCCTTTAATCCACGCCCAGTAGTGTACCGGTTTACAGACTTCAAAACTAACGAGTACAAATCCCTCAAAGGTGGCGAGAAGTACGAAGAGCAAGAGAACAACCCGATGATCGGCTACCGTGGCGCTTCACGCTACATCCTTGACCCCGAAGAGTTTGCCTTGGAAATCGAAGCGATTAAAGCCGTCCGCGACGGCATGGATTTGAAGAACTTGCATGTGATGATTCCGTTTGTCCGTCGGGTTGATGAATTTACTAGAGTACGAGACTTGATGCACAAGAACAGTCTGAAGCAGGGGCCCGACTTCAAGCTCTGGATTATGGTTGAAGTGCCGTCCACCATTTTCGAGATCCAAAAATATATCGACGAAGGGATCGACGGCATTTCGATTGGCTCAAACGACCTGACCCAACTGATTTTAGGCATCGACCGTGATAGCTCCAAGCTAGCGAGCGAATTTGACGAGCGCTACCCGGCGGTGATGGGGGCGATGATCCATGTCATAAAAACTTGCCGCAAAGCCAATGTCACCGCTTCAATCTGTGGCCAAGCACCGAGCGTCTACCCCGAGGTGACCGAAGCCCTTGTTAAAGCCGGCACCACTTCTGTTTCCGTTGCTCCAGACGTCGCCGTCTCCACCCGCAAACTGATTGCTTCGGTGGAGAAGAAGCTGATCCTCTCTAAGGTAATTGACGGTTGATTAGATTTGCGACATAACTCGTGCTTCAGCACGGGGACAAGAGCAATAATTCTAACAACCATTCATTTGATCATACCTCGGGTTTTTGTAAGACAGGCATTGACTCTGCAGTCTGGACATCTATAATGTCTAAAGGACTAATAGGAGGTTCTTTTATATGTTGGAAGGTCAAGGCATTTTGCTAATGAGCACGCCGCCAGCGGTGGAGAGAGCACGGAAGAATTTAGCTCAAGCATCATCAAGAAAATCAGCAGCGGCTTCGGAGCTTAACAAACTAAAAGCCCAAGTCGAAAGTACGGAGTCAAAGCTCCAGATCAAGATGGAGGATGTCGGGGTTTTGGAGAGGTTATTTGTTCTCATCTGCTGTCAGGAACTAGAGCGACTACTCGCCAATGAAGGCAAGGGTTGGTGTCCAATTTGCGAACGGCTAGTTAATTTTGATGGTTACGGCGTTGCCTACTCCACAATTTCACGACATTGTGACGCACATGAGGGTGATCATGGGTATATGGGTGGCACTTCCGCGGCCGACTGGACAGAATACGTCTATTGGCGAGTGCCACATCGCATCCATCAACTGTGCGAGAAGAAGTTTGAGCGTGTGCCTCGCTACCCGTTGTCCCACAGCTACGGTGGCACAATCGCAGACGCCCCAGCGGAAGTGTTTACCGCTTTCGGAATCCTAGCGTTGGATACAGAGATGCTTAAGCGGGCCAAACTTAGCCCTTGGGACTTTGTCGACAAAAATAGGTCTAGGTGAAATGAGATGATTTCCGGCGCGGCTTTTCAGCCGCGCCATTCCTTTGCTTGTCGAGTAAAATTTAACTGATCGTAAAGCTTACCCTGCTGGCATCGCCGGAGTGGCACAATGTTCGCAACTACAAGTTGCCTTGTCGCTCCTGCGCTCACCCGGCATATCTGGGTGATGAGCCGCGCACTCCATACCGCAATCGCATTTGGGTTTCTCGTCCATTCGCTCTCCTTTCTATGCTTTCATCGTAGCAAAACCGTCAAGAGTTGCGTCTGAAGTTGAGCGAAGCGGAGTTTATGCAAAAACGTTGGCCGCCGTGCTCGGCTGGACCATCGTCAAAGATATGACCTAAGTGGCCGCCACAGTTGGCGCAGATGACCTCGGTGCGACTCATGCCGTGGCGAATATCTTCATGAAATTCAACTGAACCCTTCTTGGCGTCAAAGAAGCTCGGCCAGCCACAGCGCGAGTCGTATTTCGTATTAGACTCAAACAAAACATTGCCGCAAGCGGCACAGGCGTAACTACCATCTTCGTGGTGATTGACAAACTTACCAGTAAATGGCGCTTCCGTCCCTTTAAGCCGGAGAACTTCAAATTGCTCGGGTGTCAGTTTCTTCTGCCAATCTTGTTCAGCTCTTTGCCCAATATCAACCATATAACTGGCTATGGGTTCCGATAGCAATAAATCGAGCGGCGTTGTTGCTGATAGGCGCATAGATTGCCCGAATATCGCCAGTGATATCGATACTTCGGCAGCCAAAATATTTACCGGTCAGTGAATGGTTATCAAGAATACTTGCGCGAGAATTTTGGATAAATAAGGCAAGCCGTGTGGCAAAGTGTTCTCGCTGACCCTTAGTTAGTTTACGATATTGTTTCCGAAAGCGCCGATGATAGCGCACATCCATTATCTTCCTTCGAGGGAGTCTATCATATCTTTAGCAGTATTAAACGGTCCAAGGTAATTCTTACCTTCTTGCCAATCTTTTTCGGCCTGGTTGATAATCCTTTTCAAGTAGGGGGTTGGTTTCAAAGGGGCCGAAAACTCGATCTCCCTGTCTCGAATGAACTGTCTCAAATAACCGTTGACGACAGTGCTGAGAGGTAATCCAAGTTCGTATGCGAGCTTTTTTGCCTCGTCTTTAATAATTTTATCAACCTTAACATTGAGTAATGTTTTCATATAACCATTGTATGTGTTTTAGTTATATATGTCAAAGCGCATCAGTCCCGCCAGCGCACGAGAAGTGATACTACTCGGGCGTTATTTTTTCTTTCCAGTACTTCTCGTTTTTCCTGCATCAACATATCAGGTTTAAATCTCCATTGATGACTATCGGCTTCATCGCCACAATCTCGGTTTGGTAGTAAGGCATTTCTGGAACGGGGTTGAGCAGGAAGATCTTTTGGTTGAGAACGTGGGCAAACCCCATTTCCAGAAAAGTATTGCCACCGATGTAGTTTCCAATTCCGTTTTTGTCGTAGTTGAGCACTAACAGCGCATCTGAGTCTTGCATCGGTTTCCAGAATTCACGAATTGCGTCGTGCTGATTTTTGTCTTGTAGCTTGAGAGTTTCTATCTCGGCCGCTGATTTGCCTCTATATCTACTGCCGAAGGAACTCATAAATACTTTGTGACCGTTCTTCTCAAGCTCGGTGCATGCTTCAAACATTTTGTCGGTGAATTGCATAC
Source organism: Patescibacteria group bacterium (assembly GCA_038078495.1). GTDB lineage: Bacteria > Patescibacteriota > UBA1384 > 2-12-FULL-50-11 > 2-12-FULL-50-11 > JANLIQ01. The sequence continues at coordinate 10,166 of JBBTZC010000051.1, forward strand.
TGCCCGATACGCCAATCTTCATTTTACTACCCGGTACCTGCTGATGAACCCCTCGGCAAACGGTTTATTTGAGATGAACTCTAGTTTGGCCTCGAAGTCACCAGTAAAAACTGGCGTTCCTTTGCCGATCACGTAAGGAACGACGTAGAAAACAAGCTCATCGACCAGCCCAGCTTTCATGAAACTGCTATTTAGACCCGAGCCACCACCGATGAGCGCTTCTTCGAATCCTTGATCTTCGAGTAGCTTTAAAGCTACTTTAGGCGATTCTGCCAGAGTGAACGTCGGCCGAATGTCTAGATTCTGTGAGCTCACAACAATTCTAGTAGCTTCAATGGAATCAAAATGTTCGGGCTCAATTATCTCGTAGGTATGTCGTCCAATGATAAAATTTCCCGCACTTGCTACGCTCTCCTTAAAGGCATCCCAGCCAGAATCGGGCAAAAAATCTTCCTCAAAATTCTCTCGGGAAATGAAGCCGTTTGGTGAGATTGTTGCGTCAAGAATAACTTTCATATCTGAACCTCATTATATCGGAAACAGCTTA